>CAMVHR010000018.1 GCA_947167345.1 uncultured Treponema sp. | reverse complement strand
GCTTAATACTTATGCCGATTCAAACTTCAATCCACAACTATTGACAATTTCTCCAAAACAAATCAATTGCCCTCCAAATCTTCTATTGGATAAAGTGAATCTTATTAATGTTACTAAGAATATCGATTCTATTGAAAGAATAAAACCTAATAAGAAAATCAATGAAGAATTATGGTCAAGATTTAAGAGTGAAATATTGCAATTGAAAAAATAACGACCTAACATGGTTTTCAAAACCAATACAAACGCATGTTATGTGGGCGCCTGCATTGGGACGCAAAAATCCATAAAGATCAATTTATAAGAGGCATTTCGCGACCTTAATGCACGGAACAAAACAGGCAGTTTTTAAGCTTGCTTTTTTTGTTTAAAAGTATCATCATTTTTTTCCGATACTGTTTGTATGCGCAAATTTTCCTCACAAGTAGTACTTACTTTATTTATATGCTTTTTTATTGTCCTTAGTGGTTTTGCTAAGACCAAACCTCTATACAAATTATCAGAAAAAGCACCAGAAAAACCACCTGTAAAGCCTCTTTCTCCAATACTTACAGGCACCGACAGGGGATTAATTCGCGTTAGCTCAAACGGCATGACAGAAATTCTTTGGAACGAAGGTTCTGTCAGCAATATCATAAAAACACAGTCAAAATGGTATTTCCTTACATCCTGTGGAATTATCTGTTCAAATGATTTAGTAAATTTTTATCCGTGCAATACAGGACTGCCGTCACACGTAATTAAAACTTATGACCAAGGCGAAAAAAAACTTGTAAACGAAGTCCCTCTGTTAAAAGACCTGTGTGTAGACCCTTTTGACGAAAATATTCTTGTTACAGCAACCAAAGATGCCGTTTATCTTACTCGCGATGGCGGTACTTCATGGAAGTCCATTGGTTCTATGAGCCGTTATACTTCTGGCATGAAAGCTGTTGCCTGCGCCCACATGCCTGTTTATGACAAGATTGGAAATATAACAGGTTCTGAACTTGTTGTGTTTATGTCACATCCGATTTACGGATGTAGCTATTACAGGGCAGATGCTTTAAAACCTTCGTGGGTTGATGTAAGTGCTGGGTTTTCTGCAATGCCAAGCCTTACTCAGCCTGATGAAGTAAGCGACATTCTGCCTGTTATTGTAAAAGACAGCTCTGGAGCTGTATATGCAGACATTTACATCGCAAATACTTTTATTCCTAATATATATCGTTTTGACTGGAAGAGAAAAAGTGCAGTAAAGATTTACTGTGGAGCACAGGTTGCTGACACCATTGATGGTTTGTGTCAGAGTAACGGTCGCATTGTGTTTACAACTCTTGGCTCGGTATCTTCAATAGAACTTGATTCAAAAAATATTGTTCCCCTTCCTTCTGCTGAGTATTCAAGCTGGATTGAAGCATTTGAAAAGACTTATTCTAATGTTAATGCAGCTTATATTCCTGAGGATCGTTCAGGGCTTGGAACTCCTTTGCAGTTGAGTGAGCTTTGGCTTTTAAAACCTGATTACATGTCAAACTCTTATGGTTCTAAAGCTTTAGATAAAAAAGCTGTCTATATCTCTGCCTATCAGGTGCGGAATCAGACAGGTATTGATAAATACAAAAAAATAATTGCAGATAATAAACTGAATGCCCTTGTGGTTGACATGAAAGATGATTATGGTCTTTTGCGTTTTGAGCCACAGAATGAATTGCTCAAGCAGAAAGGAACTGTAACGCAGTATAAAATAGACTTGGATCATTTTGTAGAAGAATTTAAAAAAGACAACACCTATTTAATTGGCAGGATTGTTGTATTTAAAGATAAAAATCTTGCGGCATATTCCAAAGGCAAGTATGCCGTATGGGATAATGTCAATAAGAAACCCTGGCTTGGCATTCGTGGAACAGAAGATGTTCTTGATGACGATGGTAATGTTGTAGAAACAAAAACTCTTTATTATGATGAAAACTGGGTTGACCCATACAGTGAAGAAGTTTGGGAATATAATGTAGAAATTGCCAAGGAACTTATTGCGCGAGGATTTGATGAAATTCAATTTGACTACATTCGTTTTCCAACAGACGGTACAAATTTGGCTAATGCTTCTTTCCGCTGGCGTGATGCTGGCATGGACAAAGAAGCTGCTTTGATTTCATTTTTGTCCTATGCACGTAAGAATATTGATGCTCCTATAGGCATTGATATTTATGGAGCAAACGGCTGGTATCGCAGTGGTACAAGAACTGGACAGGATGTTGAGCTTCTTAGTAATTATGTAGATGTAATATGTCCAATGTTTTACCCTTCTCATTTTGAGCAGGATTTTTTGGAATATAATCCTGTTATTGAACGTCCATATAGAATATATTTCTTTGGTACATACCGTAATACAGTTATAGGAAGAAATAAAATTATTGTGCGCCCTTGGGTTCAGGCATTTTATATGGGAGTCCGATTTGACCGCCGGTATTACGACAAGAATTATGTTTTGCGCGAAATATATGGTGTTCGGGATAGTGTAAACCGTGGCTATATGTATTGGAATAATTCAGGCGGAAATTATGACGACATAAGTCCTGATATAGGAGACGAACCTTCACCGTGGAAAGAAAATGAATCAGACTTGCAGCAAAGACTGCCTGCTTTTAGTTCTGGAACAAAAGTAAATCCTGAACAAGTACGCTTGCAGATTATAGATTCAGAGAATGAACATAGAAAAGCTATGATTTCGATTTTGGATTCTCTCTTGGAAAAAGAGTATGAGTATAAAAAAAATGCTCTTGCTGATTCATCGCTTAACAGAAATATTGGCATTCATTTTTTGAATGTCGGAAACTTTGGACCTTTGCACAAATGACAAATATAGGATACACTCCCGAAGAACCTATTGCCGCTATTGCAACAGCACTCGCTCCAGGTGCAATAGGGATTGTCCGTACTACTGGAAAAAACTGCATTTCTCTTGTGTCTGGTGTTTTTTCAAGGCCTGATGCACTTAAAAATGCCTCTGCAAATTCCCTTGTTTATGGGTGGATGCTGGATAAAGATTCTCAAACTCGCATAGACGAAGTTATGCTTGGCGTTTATAAATGTCCGAAGTCTTTTACTGGCGAAGATATGGTAGAAATATATTGCCATGGGGGAGTGTCTGTTGTCACTGCCGTTTTGGAACTTTTGTTGAAAAACGGATTTAGACAGGCTGAGCGTGGAGAGTTTACATTCCGGGCATATATCAATGGAAAAACTGATTTGACAAAGGCTGAGGCAGTAAAGGAAATCATAGACAGTAAAACTAATGCTTCAAGGGGGCGGGCTGCTGGCAGGCTTGCAGGAAATCTTTTTGCAGAGATTGACAGCATAAAAAAACTTATTGTCGATACTCTTGCTGCGATTGAAGTTGAAATAGAATATCCTGAAGATGAAGAAACTATTGCTGACAGTTTTGATTCTGAACAGCTTAAAGTTGCACAGAAAAGGCTTGTTTCTTTGGTAAAATCATGGAAGAGCGAAAAACTGTATCAGGACGGTGCTAGAGTTGTTCTTTGCGGCAAGACTAATGCAGGAAAATCGAGTCTGTTTAATGCATTGCTGAAAGAAGAGCGTGCCATTGTCAGCGACATAGAGGGAACTACACGAGACTGGCTTGAAAGCTGGGCTTCATTTGAAGGAATTCCTGTAAGGCTGTTTGATACGGCGGGCTTGCGTTCTACGTCAGATGTAATTGAGGCCGAAGGGGTTGAGCGTACACGTGATTTGTCTGATGATGCTGATGTTATTCTGTATCTTGTAGATTCATCTTCCGGATTGACAGATGATGATATGAAATTCCTTTCTGAGAAAAAAACAACTCCAATCATTCTTGTATGGAACAAATGCGATAAAGTTGGAGATGATAGTTTCGGTAATATTGATGAAAGTTATAGGAGTAATATTCGTTCTGAAGTAAGACTTTCTGCAAAAAATGGAAATGGCATTGGTTTATTAATAAGCACTGCAAAGACAATATTGTGCGGTGGTGAAGAAAGTGACCGCAATGTTGCAGGTTTAGGATCCCAGCGGCAAAGAAATTCTGTGAGTGAGGCTCTTGAACGCATTGAACATGCTCTTTCCATTGCACAAGATGGCAGTTATGGGCTTGATGCTGTCGTTCAGGACTTGGAAGACTGTTTGGACAGCCTTGGCGAAGTGACTGGCGAAGTGACTCCTGATGATGTTCTTGGTTCCGTGTTTGCTAATTTTTGTGTAGGAAAATAGAATATAGTTCTATATTAGCATCCTGAAAATTTGAAAAGCACAGCCATTGTCCGTCAGAAGATAAATCCAGCCCTGTAGGCTGGTTGCCTCCGTATATTGTATCTTGCTTTGTTCCGTCAACTGTATCAAATACGATAACCCTTCCGTTTACTGGGCTTCTTTTTGTGTAATCCTCCTTATTGTTAGGTCCCCTGCATGAAACAAAGAGCCACCTGTCTTTGTACAGTGCAATTGTATTTGGATTGTTGAAAACTTTCCAAGTTGAAGTTACTTTGAACTCTGTAAGATCAACTGTATAAACGCATGCATGATACATGTCGCTTATGTATGCCTTTGTTTCCTGTGCATTTAAAGCAATGTGGCGCATTGCAGATTTTTGAATATAAATAGAATTTACAAGTTTGCCAGTTTCCGTATTAAACTTTTGTATTTTACTTCCGTCAAAACATAAAACGATAATTTCTTTTCCTCCATTGACAAATGCCAAGCCTCGAGGAGCTTCTGCTGTTTGAAGTTTTTGTACAACTTTTCCTGTTTCATAGTCTATAAGGCTGACATCATTTGAAACCCAGTTTGAAACTGCAATGAGCTGATATTCGCTGTTCCATGCAATAAACTTTGACCACGTTCCCTCTGTTGGAATTTCGCGTTTGAAAGTAAAATTCGGATAGCTATATTCATATTCGTAAATGTATCCTGTAGTCATTTGAGAAACAAAAAATGCATTTTTTTCTTTGATGAATAAGCCTTCGGCAAATCCCTGTTTGTTTGAGCGGGGTGGATTTATCATTTTTGCTGTGCGGTCTGCCGTAATGTCAAGAACTTGAAAACCATTGTCTTCCAGCAGAGGCAGAACTATGCATTTATTGTCTGGAGAAAAAAGCACTTGTTTTGGCTGTTTTCCACATTTATATGTGCCTTCTTTATTAAAAGACAATATGTTTGTTTGTCCGTTTTGGGCATTGATAAAAGATTGTGTTAAAAAACATAGGAATATAAAAGAAAATAGTGTATTTTTCAGATGTTTCATACTGCCAGTATAGTAGTCTTAGTAGTTTTTGTCTATTTCTTACACTTTTTTGAAATTTTATTGCTATTTTAGCAATTTTTTTCTTGACATAACTAATAAGATGGTATATTATTATTAAACATACATACGACGCTGGGTAGAGCAGTTGGCAGCTCGTCGGGCTCATAACCCGGAGGCCGCAGGTCCGAGTCCTGCCCCAGCTAAATAGCTTAATTCAAAGAACTAGGGCTTGCTGATAATACAATCGGCTAAGCCCTTTTAATTTTTAAACTCCTTACAGATATTTATTACACTCAAATTAGACTTCCACATAAAGCAGTGTTGAAAATTTACCATATAATAGTTACAATGCTTGTATGAAAAAAACTTTGACGCAACTGCTTGCCCTTGTAAATGACAGCGGTTTTAACCATACAATTGTTTCGTTTGGAACAGAAGGCCTTGCAGACAAGGCAGTCATAGAATCTCTAGTGTTTGACAGCAGGGATGTAAAAGAAAATTCCCTGTTTTTTGCACTTCCTGGAACTCATACTACAGGTAATAAGTTTATTGCCTGCGCAATAAAAAACGGAGCTTCTGTAATCGTCTTTCAGGATGATGTTTCGGACTCAGAAAAAAATGATATACAAAATGCTGTTACGGAAAGGCTTTCTTCTGGAAAATCTGCCCCTGTCTTCGTAAATGTTCCTTCTTCCCGATTCGCAATGTCTCCCCTTTCTGCGGCCTTTTATGACAATCCTTCTAAAAAACTTATTGTATTCGGTGTTACCGGTACGGAAGGAAAATCTTCTACAGTAGCTTTTATATGGCAGCTGTTAAAGCTTGCAGGATTTAAAGCCGGTTTCATTTCTACCGTGCAGTATTCCTTGGGTGGTGATGCCATTGCAAATCCTCAGCATCAGACAACACCAGAAGCTCCGATTGTTCAGAGGCAACTTTATGAAATGCTTCAGAATGGTTGCAGATTTGCTGTTGTAGAATCTTCTTCGCATGGACTAAGCGTTAAGACAAACCGTCTTGGAGATGTTCTTTTTGACTGTGGTCTATTTATGAATGTTACTCTTGAACATCTGGAATTTCACGGAACTTATGAGCAGTATAAGAGTGATAAGGCAAATTTGTTCCGTGCACTTGATGCTCATGACCATGTTAAGTTTATTGATGGCAAAGAAGTTCATGTTCCGTCTGTCGGCATTGTAAATCTGGAAGACCCTGCTGCTGCATATTTTAAATCGTGTACGACAAAGAAAGTTATTGGCTTTACAACCGAAGGAAAGGCTGGAAAACAGGCTGGTGAAGAATTTGATGCAAAGCCTTTGCCTGTCATTCCTCCTGACATGCCATATCTTGCTGCTCGCAACATTGCTTCTGCACGTTTTGGAATTTCATTCAGCATTTACAGGTTTGAAAATCATAATTCGCTTGCAAATGAAAACCGTGTAATCCATGTAAAAGCCCCTCTTCCTGGAGCATTCAACGCATACAATATCATGGCTTCTCTTATTGCCGTACACTGCATGACGGATATTTCCCTTGAAGAGCTTGCATCTTTGGCTGAAAATTTGGTACCAGTAAAAGGCCGCATGACAGTTGTTGACAAGGGGCAGCCGTTTGAAGTTATTGTAGATTATGCACATACTCCGTCTTCTTTTGAAACAATTTTTCCTCCAGTAAAAAAGCGTTGTACAGGAAAAATGATTTGCCTTTTCGGTTCTGGAGGTGAGCGTGATGTAAAAAAGCGTCCCCTTCAGGGAGAAATTGCTGCAAAATTCTGTGACTGTGTTATCCTGACTGATGAAGACCCTCGTGGTGAAGACAGCATGGCTTTGCTTGAACAGATTGCAGTAGGCTCTCGCAAAGCTGGAAAAACTGATGGCGAAGATTTGTTCCTTATTCCTGACAGGCCGACTGCAATCAGAAAAGCCTTCAGCATGGCAAAATCAGAGGATATAGTATTACTTTTGGGCAAGTCACACGAGAATTCCATTATCTATAAAGACCATGTGATGCAATATGATGAAATATCTGAAGCGGAAAAGGCTCTTGCTGAACTGGGGTATAAATAATTTTAAGGAGATTTGAAAAAATGAATGTAGTACTGTTATATGGAGGAAAAAGTGGAGAGCATGAGATTTCTTTAATAAGCTGTTCTTCTGTTGTCCGTAATATAAACAAAAATCACAAGGTATCGTTAATTTCTGTGAGCAAAGATGGCAGGTGGTATCTTGAAGATGATAAGGTTCTTGAAGAGATAAGGTCTGATCCTAAAGCGGTTCTTTCTGTTCATGCAGTGGAAAAAAATAGGGTTTCTGTTGTTCCTGGCGGAGGTAGGGAAAAGTCTTTTTATGTGGACGGATATTATATTCCGTGTGATGTTGTTTTTCCTGTAATGCATGGAACTTTCAGTGAAGACGGAACTATTCAGGGACTTTTGGAAATGGCTGGCGTTCCTTATGTTGGTTGCGGAGTTCTTTCTTCATCTGCTACTATGGACAAGGAATTTACAAAAATCCTGTGGAAAAATGCAGGTCTTCCAGTTGTTCCGTATTTTTGCATTACGAGAGCTGATGTAAATGACAGTGTCGTTTATGATAAAAAAGTTTCACAAGCAATAGATGCGTTTGGTTTTCCTCTGTTTGTAAAGCCATGTTGTGCTGGCTCAAGTGACGGAGCTTCAAAAGCTTCGGATTTTAAGGAATTGTCTGTTGCATTGATGGAAGCTTTCCAGTGGGATAACAAAGTTCTTATTGAAAAATCAATTGATGCCCGTGAAGTTGAATGTTCTGTTACAGGCAATAGTGTTACCTGGTCGTCAGACAAAGCTGAAACTGTTTTGACAGCCTACGGACCTGGAGAAATTGTTCCTAAACATACATTCTACGATTATGATGCAAAATATAATGATCCTGACGGTGCTGAGCTGAAAATACCTGCTGCCCTTCCAGAAGACAAGCTTTCGTATATCAGGGAAACTGCAAAAAAGGCTTATGCCGCTGTGAATGCATCAGGATTGAGCCGTGTAGACTTTTTTATTGACAAGAATACGAATGAGATATACCTTAACGAAATAAATACTATTCCTGGGTTTACAAGCATAAGCATGTTTCCTAAAATGTGTGAATCAGCAGGTCTGGATTACACCAGCCTTATTGATTTGCTTTTTGCTCAGGCAAAGGCTCGCTTTGAATCCGTAATGACATTAAGAACAAGCAGATAAAAGACAGAAAAGAGGGGATTTCTATGGCAGATGAACCACACGTATATCCTGAGGGATGCTATTTTAAGTCACTTGAAGACATCAAAGGCAAACATATTACTATTATGGGACTGGGGCTGAACGGAGGAGGAGAAGCCTGCGTTAAGTTCTTCCTTCAGCATGGTGCGTATGTAACAGTTACAGACATGAAGAGCAGGGATGATTTAATGCCTACTATTTTGTCTTTGACAAATGATGTTACCCTTGACCGCTCAAAACTGAAATATGTTTTGGGTGAACACCGCATGGAAGATTTTGCTCAGGCAGACTGCGTTATAAAGAATCCTGGAGTAAAATATGAAGGAAATAAGTATCTTGCTGTTGCAAAGGCAATAGAAACAGATTTGAGTATTTTCCTTTATTTTGCAAAGGAAAAGAGGACTCCTGTTATTGCTGTGACGGGCAGTAAGGGAAAATCCAGCACGGCTTCTTCTATTTATTATGGTCTTCAGAAATCAGGTTTTACGGCATTTTTAGGTGGAAACATTACAGTAAGCCCTCTGACTTTTTTGGAAAATATAGACGGTACGACACCTGTTGTTCTGGAACTGTCCAGTTGGCAGCTCAGGGATTTACGGGGCAGAAAGGTTCTTAAGCCAAAAATTGCAATCATCACAAAGATTGTGCCTGACCATCAGAACTGGTATCACAGCATGGATAAATATGTTGATGACAAGCGGCTTATTTATGAAAACCAGAGCGAGGATGATTTTACGATTGTTGATGCTGATGCAGATAATTATAGTAAGGAATCTGAAAATCCTATCCGCGGATGTGCTGGTTGGGGTGACTTCTTTGCAAGGGATACAAAAGGCAAAGTCTTGCGATACAGTCAGTTTGTAATGAAGCATGACTGTTATGGGGCTTTCTTGAAGAAAGAAAGGGACGGCTCTATTTCCGGCTATTCGTATCTGCCTGAAAAACTCAGAAGCCGCCATGCCCAGATGCGTAACATTGAAGAAGAAAAGATTATGGGGAACCTTCTTGTGCCTGGTTCAATAATGAGGATAAATCTTCTTAAGTCTGCTCTTGCCCTTCAGCTGTTGGGAATTTCTCCGGTTCAGATTGCTGATGTATTAGGTTCGTGGGAAGGACTTGCTCACAGAATGGAAGCTTTCCATACGTGGAAGTCTCCGTCTGACAACAGAAAAATTATATTTTACAACGACAGCTGTGCAACTGTGCCTGAAGCTGCGGCTGCTGCAACACAGGCTTTTAAACAGGATGTGATACTTGTTACTGGAGGAACTGATAAGGAACTTGATTTTCTGCCTCTTGCCCAGACTTTAAGTGGTGAAAACGGTTCTAAGTATCATGCAAAGGATATTTATCTTTTGGAAGGTTCAGGAACAGACAAGCTTACTTTCTTGCTTGATGCACGTCGCATTGTATACTTTGGGCCTTACAAGGGGCTTGATGAATTGCTTAAGGATTTGAGGGAAAAACTTTCGTCTCCTGGTTCCCGATCTGCATACGGACCTGTAAATTCAAAACAGCCTTTGCCAGTCGTATTTTCTCCTGGATGCACGTCATTCGGCATGTTCCAGAATGAGTTTGACAGGGGAGATCAGTTTAAAAAGAAAGTAAAGGAATTGTTTTTTTAAGTTTTGACTCATAAAAAAAGCTGTCTGACATAATCAAATCAGACAGCTTTTTTTTGCCCTAAATTAAGGGATTTTTATTTAGTCCAAGGATCCTTGCGGATGAATGTTTCATTGCGCTCGTAGCCGACAGAAATAATGTCAACAGGTGTCTTTGTAAAGTCTTCAATGAATTCAACGTATGCACGTGCATTCTGTGGCAAATCTTCAAAAGATTTCTTTTCCTTTAATGAAGTCTTCCATCCCTTGAATTTTTCAAGCACAGGTTTTGCAGCATTCAATGCGTCTACATTTGCAGGAAAGTCTGTTACGATTTTGCCGTTAATGTCATAAGCGACACATGCTTCAATCTGGTCCATGTCATCGTAAATGTCAAGGTGTGTAAGTACAAGACCGTCAAGGCTGTTTACACGACATGCATAGCGGAGTGCTACAAGGTCAAGGTATCCGCAGCGGCGTGCGCGACCAGTTGTTACTCCGTATTCACGCCCAGTCTTGCGGACATATTCACACAATTCGCCCTCACTTTCGTTATTGAATTCAGAAGGCATTGCTCCGTTTCCTACACGTGTCTCATAGGCTTTGAATACACCGAGGATTTTATCAAGGTCGTGAGGTCCTATGCCACAACCTGTTGCGGCACCTGCGGCACAAGAAGCACCAGAAGAAACATAAGGATATGTACCGCTGTCAATGTCGAGCATTGCTCCCTGAGCACCTTCAAAAAGAATGTTCTTGTTGCGATATTCCCACATTTTAGCAGTCAAATCTACACGCATTGCAAGAAGCCTTTCTTTGTAGGTATCGATGTATTTCTTGTCTTCACCGTCATATTCTGCAATTTTATCTGCCCAGTCCAAGTCAGCAAGGCGCAGACCGTCTCTCTGAGCTTTTTCGGAATAAGCAATACCGATTCCTCGTCCTGTTGTTCCGATTGGACGCTTACGGGCAGCATCTCTGTCTTTGTCCATCTGGCGGTAGCGTGGCAGGATGATGTGTGCACGGTCAGAGATGAATACCCTTCCTTCCCAGTTGATGCCATTGTCTTTGAGCATCTGAAGCTCGTTAAAAAGTGCTTCAGGGTCTATGACCATGCCAGCTCCAAGGAATACGGTCTGGTTTGAATAAAGGATTCCGCTTGGAACCTGATGCAGGGCAAACTGCTTGCCGTCTACAACAATTGTGTGTCCGGCATTCGGACCGCCTGCATAGCGAACAACGTGATCTGCTTTCTCTGCAAGGTAGTCTACTATCTTGCCCTTTCCTTCATCGCCCCACTGAGCACCGATGATTACAACTTTCATTTTATCCTCCACTACAGCCTTTATGACTGGATAGATGTATTCTTTACAACAACGTCATGAGCACCGCTTTCCTGTACTGTAACAGCAGAAACAAGAGTAATCTTAGCTTTTTCCTGAAGTTCTGGAATGGAAAGTGCTCCACAGTTGCACATGGTATGGATGACTTTGCTTGTTGTCAGCTGAACACCGTCATGAAGGTGTCCTGCATAAGGAACGTAAGAGTCTACGCCTTCTTCAAATGCCATTCCTTTTTTTCCGCCAAGGTCATACCTCTGCCAGTTGCGTGCACGGTTTGAACCTTCACCCCAATATTCCTTTACATAGTTGCCGTTTACGACAAGCTTGTTGCTAGGGCTTTCATCAAAGCGTGCAAAATAGCGGCCGAGCATTACAAAATCTGCACCCATTGCAAGTGCAAGTGTTACATGATAGTCGTGGACAATGCCGCCGTCAGAGCAGATTGGAACATAGATTCCTGTCTTTTCGTAGTATTCATCGCGAGCCTTTGCAACTTCTATTGTTGCTGTTGCCTGACCGCGACCAATGCCTTTCTGCTCGCGTGTAATGCAGATTGAACCGCCACCTATGCCGATCTTTACAAAATCCGCTCCATTTTCTGCAAGGAACATGAATCCATCGCGATCAACTACGTTTCCTGCTCCAACCTTTACGTTCTTGCCGAACTTGTCGTGAATGTCGTGAAGTGCACGTGACTGCCATTCAGAATATCCTTCAGAAGAATCAAGCGTAAGAATGTCTACGCCTGCGTCAAGAAGGGCTGGAACTCTCTGCATGTAATCGCGCGTGTTAATGCCGGCACCAACAATGTAGCGGTGGCTTGCATCAAGCAGTTCATTAGGATATGTTACGTGGCTGTCGAAGTCCTTGCGGAATACAAGCGAAACTAGGTGACCTTCTTTGTCTATTATAGGAAGCTGGTTTACTTTGTTTGCCCAAATGATGTCATTTGCTTCTGAAAGAGAAATGCCATCCTGTCCTGTAATTAAGTCTTTGAAAGGAGTCATGTATTCCTTTACTTTTGAATTTGCAGGAACGTGGTTGATTCGGAAGTCACGCTCGGTAATGATACCTTCAAGCTTGCCGTGTGCAGAGCCGTCATCTGTAACGGCTATTGTACTGTGACCTGTCTTTTCTATTAACTGGCACACTTCTTCAAGTGTCTGGTCTGGACGAATGTTAGAATCTGATGTGACGAATCCTGCTTTGTATGCCTTAACGCGGGCAACCATGGCAGCCTGGTCTTCTATGGTCTGAGAACCGTATATAAAGCTTATTCCGCCTTCCTTTGCAAGCGCGATTGCAAGCTTGTCATCCGAAACAGACTGCATGACTGCACTTGTCATAGGAATGTTCATGTAAAGGTCTGCGGATTCTCCTGCCTTCTTGTTGTAGCGTACAACAGGTGTCCTTAATGATACATGTTCTGGAATGCAATCTGCGGATGTATATCCGGGAATAAGAAGATACTCACCAAATGTGTGAGACGGTTCATCATAATAGTATGCCATAGTGACCTCTCATTGAAAATGTAATAATTTTCGATTTATTATATAGAAAATAATTAAGCATTGCAATGAGTCGCTGAACGCAGAGTGCAGAGTATAAGAGTCATGTTTTTATAGAATTTTCTGGTAGAAAACTTAATGTTTGATTGAAAGACCACTTTTCATCCCAAAATTTCGACATTCATCCCACTTTTGTTGACAGAACTTGAAATTCAGGTGTAAAATTCAGTCAAATTCTCAAGAAAACTATATTTAAAGATAGTGGACAAAACTGTTATAGGAGGCTGTATGTCAGTAAAAAATGTTAGCAAAAAGTCCTTCACGGGTATTGACAAAAATTGCGTAAAATGTTATGGGGGGGGGTACTTTGTAAAACGGTAAAACCGCTAAAAGCGGTATTTTTCAGTGCGTTACTCTTTTCCTTTCTATTACTAAGCAGTGCATTCATTTCATGCGCAGGCGGAGCTGGCAGTCCTAAAGGCTCTGACTCAGGCGAAACCTCCCTGTCGGTAAGGCTTCCCGGATCCAAGGCCCTCTACGACAAGGACGACATCGTAACTTTTACCGTAACCATAAGCTCTGGCTCATACAGCAACACCAAGACGGCCGGCAAGGGCGAGACCATGACGTTCTCGAACATCCCGGCAGGAACATACACCGTAACCGCCTACGGCAAGGTCGCCGACGGAAGCGTGGCCGCAAAGTGCGTCACGTCCGTACAGATAATCGCAGGCGAGAACACGAGCACCACGATAAGGCTTCAGAGGCTAGATTATTATGTAGTAACGTTCAGGAATGAGGATGGCTCAGTAATTTCGCAGCAGAACGTAACGACAGGCTACACCGTTCCAAAACCAGCAGCCCCAACAAAGACCGGTTATAACTTCAGCGGCTGGAGAACAAGCCCTACTGCAACGACAAGCTTTGACTTCAATACCTCGATAACGTCAGATACAGACCTTTACGCAAAATTTGGCATAAAGACATACAAGATTAAATTTAACTACAATGGCGGAACTGTTGGAACTGCCACAAGTACAACTGTGGACACTGATTACAATACGTCTCCGACAGTTCCTTCCACAAATCCTGCACGTAATGCACCAGACGGAAGTGCATATACATTCATGGGATGGAACGAAACCTCTGACGCTACTAGCATCCTTGCGGGACTGGAAGCTGCCACAGCCGACAAGACCTATTATGCAGTGTGGTCTCCTAAGGTCAAGGTCACGTTCGATTACAACGGCGGAACATATTCCGGCAGCAGTAAAAAGGAAGTGTACCCTGACAAGGACTCAGCCCCAACAGTGCCTGCAAGTACCGAAGAGCCTTCAAAGACTGGCTACAAGTTCAAGGGCTGGTCTTCTGACAGCAGTGCAACGACAGCCGACAACACTGTCTCAACAACTCCTGTAGGTGCGGACACCACATATTACGCGGTATGGATTCCTGCATATACCATTACTTACAGTTCAACGCCTGCCGTTGATACTACAGGAACCGAATTCTCCGGCAAGCTAAGCTACACGAGCGATGAGGGGCTTTCTTCACTTCCTGCCCCTTCAAAGACAGGTCTTACCTTTGACGGCTGGTACACGGATGCGGCATTTACCCCTGCAAACAAGGTTACGTCCATTGCTGAAGGTACTACTGGCAACACGACGCTCTATGCAAAGTGGAAGGTAACCGTAACCTTTGACTACAACGGCGGCAAGGTGGGTAGTTCTACGTCGTCCGAGGATGACTATGACTATGCGTCAACGTTCAGCAGCATAAAGCCTTCTACGAACCCGACAAAGTCTCATGCCGCATTCAAACACTGGAGCACTGTAAGTGACGGAACTGGCACTGCGGTCAGCGGTACAGCTTCTGTTACAACATCCACTACATACTATGCAATATGGGACTCAACCGAGATTACCTATGAAAGCCCTGTAACGCTGAACACTAACTTTACGAGCGAGACTGGATCATACAGGTCATATACTGCAGGAACGGCTTATACTCTGCCAGAACCTACAGCAGCGGAGCAGACTGCCCTTAAGCTGACATTTGCAGGATGGTATGAGGATGAAGACTTTACACCTGCAAAGAAAGTAACGTCAATCCCTGCAACTGCCACTGGCGAAAAGACCTTCTACGCAAAGTGGACTGCAACGGTAACAATTCTTGAATACAAGGCTACAACTGCCGTACCGAATCCTCCTGCAATAGGCACTGCACAGACTGTTGTTTACGGCAAGAAGGCTACAAGACCTAGCCCTAACCCTACAACGTCGAGAGCTTCAGAGGGGTATTCCGACTTCTTGGGCTGGCAGACAGACGGTACTACTGACCCTGTAGACTTTGATTTTAGCACCGATGTAATTACAAAGAATACCGTCATCTTTGGCAAGTGGAAATCAGATTTTGACTTTGTAGGAACAACGAGCGAGTTCCTTGCAGAAAGCTTTACTGCAAGTGGTTCTTATAAGATTAAACTTACTGATGTTTCAACATCAGATCAGATGAATAGTATTGCAAAGGCAATCTGCTTCTCTTCAGATTCTAATTATAAGAATGCATCAATAAGTCTTGACCTGTCTGAATGTTCTATTACGGAATTTGGATGGAGTCTGTTTCCAAAAGGTGGTTCTCCATTGGGATCAGATTCTGCAGATAAACTTGCAAATCTTACGGGAATAAAATTGCCTAGTGGTATTAAAACTATTGGAATGTTTGCATTTGAAGGCTGTAGCGGTCTTACGGAAATAGAATTACCAGAAGGTTTGGAGAAAATTTTTTGTGGCGCATTTAAAGACTGCGGCATTACTGAAGTTACTATTCCTGCCAGTGTAACAGAGTTGGGAGGTTGTTGTTTCGATATAACTGATGATAGTAAACTTCATATTCAGGGCTCTAATGTGTGGATAAAAATTAAAGTTGATGGAACAAATGTATCAACGGTAGAATCTAATGTTAATGTTACTGCAAGTAAGATTGCGGAACTTCCTGCTACTGTTGAATATTCTTTTAAACGTTAAAACCAACGTTTTTTTTTCGTATGCATTTACTATAGCTTTAGCTTTTGGTAGTGCATACGGTATTTAAAACAAAAGCCTGAGATTCTGCAATCTTGTGAAGTACACTTCACTTGCAGAAGCTCAGGCTTTTTCTGTATTAATATGTTGTATTGTCAGCAGGCTTACGAGCACTAATAAAAAGAGCCGTCTGTAATCATGAAGTGCAGACGGCTTTTTCTGTCTTAAAATTCTGTATTGTCAGCTACAACTGTAGCTATTCTGTAGCAGTTGCAGCTGTCGGCATGTTTGCCGTCTCTATTTCGCGAGCAAGTTCCTTAATTTTTTCAAGTGGTAGCTCAACAGCCTGTGCAATCTGTTCATGAGACAAAACTTTCATTGCCAGAAGGTTTCTGGCACTTGCAACAGCTTTTTCATTCATGCCTTCTTTTTTACCTCGTTTCTCTCCAATGCGTATGCCTTCTTCACGTCCATGCTTTCTTATGTCATGGTCATGAAGACTCCAAGAAAAATATACTTTCTTTGTAGCTTCAAGTTTTTTCTGTGCTTCTACCATATCCGATATCCTCCGTGTAAAATCTGAGTTCGTCCTGTTGTTCTGAATGTACCTCAAAAATGCCTGCAGGCTTCCATTTGCAACTTTTTCATAGACCGTGCAGTTGAACACTTTTACAAGTGCACCATCGTCAATGAAAACATTGCTGTCTTCAATGCATGTTCTTTTTACAGTATACCACGGAATGCCTTTTTTGAAAGGGTCAAACCTACATAAGAAAATTATTATACTTTCCCTAAGCTCATCGTAATCTTCACCCTTCAGAAGGGCTTCCGTGTCCATGATTCCCTGATAGTACCGAGTTCTTGTCCTGCATTACAAGACCAAACATGAAGTCATCGTGAAATGTAAGGTCTTCAAATGGTTTGATTTTTCTCATTAAAATCTCCTTACATATATAGTTTCCCTGATATATACATTTGGTCCAAATTTTTGGGAAAAAATGAAAAATCTTTCTGTCATAACTATTCTAATCGTTTTGATTTGTTCTTTTGGTTCATGAATGTACCTTTTTAAGACAATCTTTCATGGTTCAAATAAGATTATTGAAAAGCCTTTTTTGGTTGTGGTAAAGTTCGTAATGATTACGGATTAGACTTTTACTGTACTGAAGATTTGAATGACAATACCTATACAATATTACATTGGCTTTCTGTTCTGCGGATATGAGATTGCAGATGCTTCTGAATGGTTTTCAAAAAAATCCTGCGACAAAATGACGGAACTTTATAATTCCCACAAAGGTTGATGTCTGTCATTTTCTCTTCTTTGCAATTAGGGACTTGCGGTAATCGCGGGGAGACATGTTATAATACTTCTTAAACACTTCCGCCATGTAGCTTGCTCCTGAAAATCCCGTTGTTTCTGCAATTTCCGACATGGACATGCTTCCTGTCTGCAAAAGATCTGCTGCTTTTCTGCTTCTGTAATGCATAAGATATTCTATTGGAGATTTATCTGTGAGCTTGTTGAAAATTTGATTGCATAAGGTTTGGCTAACCCCTCCAGATTCTGCAATGTCTTTTAGGTTTATGCCTTTATTATAATTTTCATCAATGAATAGCATCATGGTTTTTAATGCCTTGTTGTGACTGTCATCTTCATCCTTACGTTTTATGAGTACACGGTAATTATCTGTAAAGCGGTGCGAAAGAATGTCCCATAGTTCAAAAAAATATTTTGTAATAAGAAATTCATTTCCCTTTGCATTTAAGTGCATGTCTTTTAGTAATGTCTGTACGGCTTGTGCATCATGCTCTCCATTTTGAAAATGCACGTATGGAACTTCCTTGTCCGAAAGAATAGGACGTATTGCTTTTTTTTCTACTGCAAATGAAGAGCATATAATGCTTGGATGCAGGACGGCAAGATAATATCTTGTTACATATTTATTTGTAGAAAAAGAATAGTGAATGGCATCTGCATTTACAAAAAGAGTATCTCCCTTTTTAAGTGTTATGTTCATTCCGTTTACAGAATAACCCATCTCACCACTGTAAATAGAAATGAATTCTACATCGTCATGATAGTGAGGTACTCTTTCCCAAGTGCAGCCTGAAAATATGTAACCGTCATAAATGTATGAAGGAAAAGATTCGTCATCATAATTTACAATCTCAGAGCCATCTTTTCTTTTTATGATAAAGCCTTTGTGTGATGGAATCATACAATATCTCTCCTTAATATTGTCGAAATTTAATAACAATTTTTCATTTAACATGTAAAATTGTTATTAAACTATGTAATTATGGCGGTTTTATTACACATATAAGTGCAGTATACTTTATGTAGCATGAAAGTGCAAGGAAAAAGTTTAGTCAAAAACGGAGGTTTTTATGCAGTGTGCAATTACTTTGAACCATGTCTCAAAGGAATTCAAAGTCCTGAACAGGCATGAAGGACTCAAGGGCAGCCTTAAGGATTTGTTTTCCAGAGACTACAAAACTGTTACCGCAGTAAATGACATTTCCATTAACATCAAGGAAGGGGAAATTGTAGGCTATCTTGGACCTAACGGTGCAGGAAAATCAACCACGATTAAAATGATGACTGGAGTCCTTGAGCCGACTCGTGGTGAAATTATTGTAAACGGAACAGTGCCATATCGCAACAGAACACGCAATGCAGAAAATATTGGTGTTGTATTTGGACAGCGAAGTCAATTGTGGTGGTCTCTCCCTTTGGTGGAATCATTTAACCTCTTAAAAGATATGTATATGATTCCTGATGCACAGTATAATCAGATGTTGGAACTGTACCGCTCCCTTGTTGACGTAGAGCCTTTGATGCACAAGGCTGTAAGGCAGATGAGTCTTGGTCAGCGTACTTTGAGTGACATACTTGCGGCATTCCTTCATAATCCGAAGATTGTATTTTTGGATGAGCCGACAATCGGTCTTGATGTTTCCATGAAGGCAAAGATTCGTGACCTCATAAAAGGACTTAACCATGAAAAAAATACAACAGTCATTTTGACAACACATGACATGGGAGATGTTGATGCTCTGTGTCAAAGAATTGTCATTATTGACCATGGTAAAATGATTTATGATAACGATATTGAACATCTAAAGAATTACTTTGGTTCTTACAGAACCCTCCGGTTGCGTCTGGCCAGTTCTGGTTGGAAAGAAATTCTTGTGGATGAGTCAAAAACAGATGTCATGTCTGTAATATCAGAATATCAGAAAACGGATGTTGTAAAGGATATCAAGCTTGAAGAAATTTCTACGGAAGAAGTAATCAAGAAGATTTATGAGGGAGCAATGTCATGAGGTGTTTATGAATGTTAAAAGATATCTTGCACTGACAAAAATAGGAATGATGGATGAATTGCATTTCCGTCTGGGGACTTTTGTTACTCTGTTTGGAAATCTTATCTATCTGGTTTTGATTTTCTTTTTGTGGAAATCTATTTATGCATCTGCTGGTACAGATTGTGTAAACGGCATGACATTCAGTGACACTCTCATTTATCTTGTTCTGGCAACTGCTCTGTTCAATTTTCTTGAGATGTTCATTGTATGGGATATGAGCCGTGACATTCAGTCTGGTGCTCTTATTCTGAAACTGCTTAAGCCAATAGATTTTCGCCGGTATACATTCTGGTCATTCTTTGGGCATAATGTCATTACTTTTTTCCTGACATTCCTTCCTACATTCATCATCATAGATGTTGTAACGCACGGAAGCATTGCCCTGAGCATTAACCTTATCCTGTTTGTAATTTCTGTTGTTATGGCTTTGGTCATTAACTTTAGTGTTGACATGCTGGTTGCGACAGTGTGTCTTTTTACTGAGTCAACGTGGGGCATAAACATGGTAAAAGAATGTGTCGTACTTCTTCTTTCTGGAGCGTCTATTCCGCTGGCTTTTTTCCCTGAATCGCTCAGAAGTGTAGTGCAGTATCTTCCGTTCAAGTGTATATATGACACTCCTCTTAATGTGCTGTTACAAAAGGAGGGGTATACATTAAACAGCGGTATTTTATACAAACTTTTGCTTCAATTGTTCTGGTGCATTGCATTGACTTTGGCAGGAAAACTTTTCTGGAGTGTTTCTGTAAAAAAGATTACCGTAAACGGAGGCTGATGATTTATGGGAATGGCTAAGAAAATAACAAGAAAAAGAAATCTTTGTTTTTATTTGCGCATATACAGAAAAATTCTTGCTCAGGATTTAAAAAGCAAGATGAACTACCGTGCAGATTTTATCATCTCTATTATAGGAATGATTGTATCTAATCTGGTTGGGTTTGTTACGTTTTACATTTTGTTTCAGAACTTTCCTTCAATAAATGGCTGGACAAAATATGAAATGCTGTTTCTGTACGGATTTTCGCTTGTTGCCCTTACCCCTGTGCAGTGCTTTTTTGACAATAACTGGAACCTGCGCTTTATGGTGCGTTCCGGCGATTTCATAAAATACTGCTTTAGGCCTGTAAACATTTTCTTCTATTTTATATCAGAAGTGTTTGATGTTAAGGGATTGGGGCAGCTTGCGTTCGGAGTAGGCACGCTTGTATATGCATGGCAGTTTTTGCAACTCAATGTAACCGTGCCTGTCATAGCACAGCTTGTGCTGTACTTGTTTGCGGCATCGCTTTTCATGATTGCAATAATGAACTTTGCTGCTGCAACATGTTTCTGGATTCAGAACTCGGGGTATGTAATGGTCATTATGTTTAGGTTCAAGGATTATGCAAAGTATCCTGCAAGCATTTTTAACAAAGTGTTCAGGGGCATTTTTACATTCTTCATTCCTATTGCATTCATTGCATACTATCCGGCCCTTACAATTTTGCGGCCTGACAACGTGCCGATTTTGTCATGGATTTCGCCACTCATAGGTCTTGCATTCTTTTATGCAAGCTACAGGTTCTGGATGTACGGAGCACGTAAATACAGCGGAACTGGCTCGTAATGTAATGTAACTGTGTATAGACCTTTGCTATTCTTTGGGGTATACTGTAAGTATGCCCTACAGCATAGAATTCCAGATTGCAGGCCTGTGTGTCGTTGCAACGCTGACACTTGTATTTTTCTCAAAGCCACGGTGGCAGTCCCTTCAGAATTCTGTCTTTAGGTTTCTGCTTCCGCTTACCATTCTGGAGTTGCTTTTTGACATTATAAGTGTCATTACGATTACTGAACGCTACAGCCTGCCTTTGTGGATCAACGATTTTTTTAGCAAGGGCTATTTGATTGTCATGCTGCTATGGATAACTCTTTCTGTAGTCTATGTGTTTTCCAATTTTGTATACGAAGGAATTTCTGAGCGCAGCAAACATATTCTTGGCTTTCTGCTTTTATGCATCATAATTCCTTTTTTAGTATGCTGTGTCATAGTATTTGTTAAGCCTCTTTATTACGGCGGCAAGGAAAGATATGTTTATTCTTATGGCATACCTTCAAAGTGTGTCTATTTCTATTCAACTTATGTCGTAATATTTTCTGTCATCATAGGTCTTGTAAATCATTCTCATGTAAAATTCAAGCGGATGGTTCCTCTTCTGAGCTTTGCCATCATGGAAGGCTCCGTTGCATTGTTTCAGATGTTCTTTCCTTTGCTGCTTATTGTCGGCTTTGGTTCTGCCTTAAGCATTTTAGTCATGTACATGACTTTGGAAAATCCTGACATGGACATGATAGCTCGTCTTGACAAGGCAAACAAACTTGCAAACAGGCTTCTTGTAAACATTCTTCCAGTCTCTGTTGCAAGGGAACTTAAGGAAAACATGCACCCTTTTACAGAAAAATACAACGATGTAACCATTTCGTTCATGGATATTGTGAATTTTACAGAAATGTCTTCCGTTATTGGTGCAGAAAAACTTGTTACCATATTAAATGACTTGTTTACGGAATTTGACAGCCTTACCGACAATTATCGCATTGAAAAAATAAAAACGATTGGCGATGCTTACATGGTTGCCGCCGGTCTTCCTGAGCGATATGAGGATAACTGCCAGGAAATGATGAAATTCCTTGTGCAGGCAATGTCTCTCGTAAAAGACTTTAATGTCCGCTACAATACATCCCTTCACATGCGCATAGGAATGCACTGCGGTACTGTTGTTGCAGGTGTCATCGGAAAGAAAAAGTTTATTTATGACATTTGGGGTGCTACTGTGAACTATGCTTTCCGCTTGGAATCGTACAGCTATCCTGACCGCATTCAGGTGTCGGAGAATGTTTTTCAGAAACTGAAAGACAGTTATGACTTTGAACGGCGTGATAGTGTTGCAGTAAAGGGAATAGGGGAATGTACCTGTTATCTGCTTAAATAGTACTGTTATTCAAGGCTATTCCTGAAATACTGTCTGCGCATACTTTACTGTTGCCATGGCATCCTTTGCATAGCAGTCTGCATGAATCATGTCTGCATATTCCTGTGTCATGACGGCTCCTCCAACACAGGTTTTTGCCCAAGGGGCTTTTTCTTTAAGCTGTTTTATGGTTTCTTCCATGCTTGGCACTGTAGTTGTCATGAGGGCCGAAAGTCCTACTAAAAGTACATGATCCTGTACGCACCTGTCTACGATAGTCTCTGGTGGCACATCCTTGCCCAAATCTATTACTGTAAAATCGTAGTTTTCAAGCAGGACTTTTACAATGTTCTTTCCAATGTCGTGAATGTCGCCCTTTACAGTTGCAAGGATAATTGTTCCACGGCTTTTACCTGATTTACCTGTCTGTGCAAGATATTCTTTTATTACGGCAAATGCGCTTCCTGCGGCTTCTGCACTCATCAAAAGCTGGGGCAGATATACTTTCTTTGCCTCAAATCCTTTTCCTACAATATCAAGGGCAGGAATCAGATATTCGTTTATGATTGCAAGCGGTTCTGTAGTCTTTACCAATTCTGCAGTAATGTTTGCACTTTCGGTCTTTAGTCCTTTTATGATTGCCTTTGTTAAAGGTTGTTCGCCTGAGTTGTTTTGCTCAGGCTTTTTTTTTTCTCCAGTACTACCAGCAGAGCCATTTTTGGGTGCAATCTCAGGCAGAGCCTGTCCTCCCAGTGCCGCCTGAGCAATGCTTGCAATCTGCTGTAAAGCCTGTTCATTCTGTGCTGAGTTTGCAGCTTTTGCTGCTTGTTCTTTCTGTTCTGTGTATTTTTGTGCAAATGCAAGGTATGAAAGACACTGAGGATCATGCATGCTCAAAAGACAGAAACATGTATAGGCTTTCATCATTTCAAGAGAATTAGGATTCATTATTGCTGCTGAAAGCCCGTTCTGCAAGGCCATTGTAAAGAATGCCGCTGTAACTATTTCGCGTTCTGGCAGACCGAAAGATATGTTTGAAATTCCAAGCAAAGTGTTTCCGCCCATCTCGTAAACGGCACGTACTGTTTCAAGTGTTGCAATTGGGGCTTTGTCGTCGGAGCTTACTGCCATGGCAAGCGGGTCTATAATGATATCCTTTTTTGCAATGCCATAGCTTGCTGCCGTGTCGTAAAGTTTTTTTACAATCTTCATGCGGCCTTCTGTAGTTTCTGGAATTCCGTCTTCATCTATAGTAAGCGCAACAACTACACCGCCGTATTTTTTTACAAGTGGGAACACCGCTTTCATTACTTCCTGCTTGCCGTTTACGGAATTTACCAGAGCCTTGCCGTTGTAGCGGCGGAGGGCTGCTTCCATTACTTCCGGGCTGGAAGTGTCCAGCTGGAGGGGCAGGGCAGTGACGGACTGCAATTCATATTCTACATCAAGCATCATCTGCTTTTCGTCTATTTCTGGAAGTCCTACGTTTACGTCTAAGACATGAACGCCTTTCTGCTCCTGTTCAAGCCCCTGCGATACAATGTATGCAAGGTCTTTATTACGCAAAGCTTCCTTGAATTTCTTTTTTCCAGTCGGATTTATTCGTTCGCCTATAAGTACAGGTGGGTTCTTTCCCCCAAGCTTTACAATGTGCGTATATGAAGAGATTACAGAATCCTGCTTTTGCGTTACAACTGCTGGAGTTTTGTTTTGTGTCTGGTTTACCGTACAGCAGATGTATTCTGGCGTTGTGCCACAGCAACCACCAAGAATATTTGCTCCGTTTTCTGCAATGCCTTTCATTATTGTTGCAAACTCCGTTGCATCAACATCATACACAGTCTTTCCGTTTTCTGTGCGTGGAAGTCCTGCATTTGGCTTTACAAGAATGTTAAGGCTTGCTCCTGCTGTAAGGTGTGGAACTATTGGAGCCATCTGTTTTGGTCCAAGAGAGCAGTTCATTCCGAATGCACTTACTCCAAGTCCTTCAAGGATTGCTGTCATGGTCTCAGGATCTGCTCCCGTAAGAAGACGGCCTGTTTCATCGTAAACTGTGCTTGCAAGGATTGGAAGGTCTACATTGAGTTCTTCCATGACTTCTTTTGCGGCAACTATGGCAGATTTTACTTCATAGCTGTCGTTCATAGTTTCTATATAGACAGCATCAACACCTGCGGCAATTCCTATGCGGAAGCTGTCCTTGAACAGATTGACGGAATCTTCAAAGTCAAGGTCTCCCATCGGCTTTAAAAGCTTTCCGCATGGACCTATGTCAAATGCAACGTAATGCAATCTTTCTGAAGGTGGAAGCCCTTCTGGTGCAAGATTTGCCTTTCGTAATGAGTCCAATTCGGCTTCTGGAATCGGCTCGTTTTCTATTTTGTCGCGTGCCTTTTTTGCATTTGCGACGGCTGCCTTTATTATGCTTTCAAGATTGTCCTGTGCGTTCAATACATTATTTGCGACAGAACCTTTTGCACTGAGAGAAAACTTGGAGCTGAATGCACCGAATGTATTTGTACAAATGATGTTGGAGCCTGCACGGTAATAAAGGTAGCCAAGCTCCATAATTTTGTCGGGATGAGTAATGTTCCACCGTTCTGGCAGTTCTCCTGGCTTTAAGCCCCATGACTGGAGTACGGAACCTGTGCCTCCGTCCAGATACAGCATTTGCTTTCCAAGTACGTCTTTTAATAAAGGTCTGTTTTTCATAATAGTATCAAAGTAACTTTACACTATTTTACCTAGTTGTTCAATTCCAATAAATGCTGTAACTGATTTTTCTGGTGACATAATCAGCGTGTCCATGAGTGTAAGCCCTATTTTACTGCACTGTAACAGCGAGAAAAATGTTTTCTGCATGGAAAGCGGCACGTCGCCAAAGCCTGGACTGTAGCGAGGATGTGCCTTTTGTCCTTTTTCTTGTGCGTTGTCTTTTATCATGCCGTTAAAGCTGTCGCAGAACGATTCTATGAACATTGCCCCCACGCTCTGCATTATGGCTGCCCTTGCTTTGTCTTCTGCCTGTGCCCTGCGAATCAGCCTGTCTACGCCTGCACCGATTGTTGCCGCAAAAAGGACAACGGATGAACAGTTTTTAAGGTTTCGGCTAAGGTCTGCTGACTGGAATTCTATTCCGCCAAAGCTTATTGTGTTGCTGTCTTTTAATGTCAGATCAAATTCTTCATATACACATTTTGGGGTAATAATGCCGTGCATCTGTTCGCAACATTCATGGATGATGTTTTTTATCTGCTCTTCTGGAACAGTCCTGTTTGCATAGCCGAGATAACGTGCAACTTCGCTTTCGCTGCTTTCTATTTCTGCAGCTTGTTTATAGAAGAAAAATGACATTACAGTATTATATTATTAAAGGTTGATTTGTTCCATACATTCTGAAATGTCTCTTGAACAAAAAGATTAGAATCGTTCTGGGAAAGAGATTAGAATCGTTATGAGAAAAAGATTAGAATCGTTATGAGAAAAAGATTAGAATCGTTCTGGGAAAAAGATTAGAATCGTTGTGAGAAAACGATTGGAATCGTTCGGACAAAAAAGAAAGATTTTTCATTGATGAACACGACATAGGCATAATGTACACGGAAGCCCTTCTGAAAGGTGACGATTATGACGAACTCAGGGAAAGTATAATACCGTGGTATACTGTAAGAAGAACATGCCTCGAAAAGGCAGA
This sequence comes from uncultured Treponema sp., assembly GCA_947167345.1. Lineage (GTDB taxonomy): Bacteria > Spirochaetota > Spirochaetia > Treponematales > Treponemataceae > Treponema_D. The sequence continues at coordinate 30,533 of CAMVHR010000018.1, read as the reverse complement.
TGTGTCCATTGACGATGGGGCAGTAGTCAAGATGTTCAACTGCACGGCTTATGACAAGGTTGAAAACAATAGCCTTAGGGCATTTTTGAAGTACGTGCAGAGTGACAGTGCGGAATCAGATTTTACACGGAGGATATCAGATATGGTTGAGGCACAGAAAGAACTTGAAACAACAAAGAAACTATATTTTTCGTGGAGCCTGCATGACCATGACGTAAGAAAGCATGGACGTGAAGAAGGCAGAAATGAAAAAGCTGTTGAAAGTGCCAGAAACATGTTGAAGGACAATCTTCCGATAGAAAAGATTTCACAGTATACGGGACTTTCACTGGAAAAAATAATTGTTGGTTCTCTTGTGGTAATTTTTGTGTGTTTGATACCATGGCTTTTGTATTTTTGTAACTGACTTTTACAGCTCCTTCCAGCAAATGTATGCACCGTTTTCTTTTGAGGCAGGAATACTTTTTCCTGAATATATGACAGCTGTGTTTTCTGTCTTTATGCCGGCAAGGTCTCTGATTTTTTTTATGTTTGAAAAAAATGCAGTATTCATTGTTTCTGAAGCTTTTATCTCATAAGCCTTTAGTTCTAGAGAATCTTCTTCTATTACATCAACTTCAACACCGTTTGAATCACGCCAGAAATAAAGTTCGTCAGATTTTCCTGAGAAAAGTCTTCTTTTAAGCAGTTCTGAGACTATGAAATTCTCAAATAAAGCCCCTCGCATATAAAAAGTTTCCATTTGCCCTGCAGCAGTAATGCCCAAAAGTGAACTGACAAGTCCTGTGTCATAAAAATATAGTTTAGGATTTTTGATGATTCTCTTACCGAAATTCTTGTAATAAGGTTTCATCATGTAAATTATATAACTTGCTTCTAAGACTGAAAGCCATGATTCTGCCGTCTTTCGGGTGATTCCTGCATCCTCGGCAAGAGCTGTTACATTTAATATTTGGGAACAGCGCCCTGCACAAAGCTTTATAAAGCGTGTGAATGATGAGTAATCCGTGATATTGCGTAAAGTCCTGACATCTCTCTCGATGTACGTTTGTATGTAAGAAGGATAAAAATCTGAAGGTTCGATGTGCTTATCGTAAATGCGAGGAAAGCTTCCATTGTAGAGCATCTCGTTTACTGTAGCAGGAAGAAGGTTAGAGGCATTTAGTTCTTTCGTAGAAAATGGAGCTAACGTAAGGAGTGCGGTTCTTCCTGCAAGACTCTGGCTTATTGACTGCATTAGAAGTAGATTGTGGCTTCCTGTGATTACGTACATGCCAGCTTCATTTACAAAATCAATATGTGATTGCAGATATGATAACAGTTCGGGAACTTGCTGGATTTCATCTATGATGACATTCTTGCTGTATATGGAAATAAAGTGACGTGGATCTTCTTTTGCCATCTGTCGTAAGTCAAGGTCTTCCAGAGAGATGTATGCATAGTCTGGAAGCAAGTTCTTTAAAAGAGTTGACTTACCGCACTGTCGGCATCCCGTAAGTGTGACGACAGGAAATGATTTCAACAACTGTAAAAGTTTGGTTCTGATAGTTCGTTCTACAATCATAATATTATGCTATCATATTTTTTATGTAATTTGTATACTTAAGTACTCAAATTGCATAAAAAAAACTTCCATAAAAAAAATCCTTGTTTTTCTCAAAATACTATTGACAAATTTACGTAATAAAGGGAAATTAAACTTTACATATAATAATATTACAGGGGTTGTACAGACAGTGAACGGCAGTACAGTTTCTATTCAGAATGTGTCAAAGCACTTTGGAGATTTCCATGCTCTTGATAACATCAATTTTACGATTAAACAGGGAGAATTCTTTTCCCTGCTTGGACCTTCTGGATGCGGAAAGACAACGCTTTTACGCATAATCGCAGGATTTGAATTCCCTGATGAAGGTGCAGTTCTTTTTGACGACAAGAATGTCGTACAGCTTCCGCCAAATAAACGCCAGAGTAATACTGTGTTCCAGAATTATGCTCTTTTCCCTCACATGACGGTGTACGATAATGTAGCTTTCCCGTTAAAGCTTAAGAAAATGGATAAAAAGGCTATAGATGCAAAGGTTCGTGAGTATCTGCATCTTGTCCAGCTGGATGAGCATATATTTAAAAAGCCAAACCAGCTTTCTGGCGGACAGAGGCAGCGCGTTTCCATTGCACGAGCCTTGATTAATGAGCCTAAAGTCCTTCTTCTTGACGAGCCTCTTTCCGCATTGGATGCAAAACTCCGCTCAAGCCTTCTGCTTGACCTTGATGCCCTGCATGACAAGATTGGCATTACATTTATCTTTGTTACACATGACCAGAGCGAAGCCCTTGCTGTAAGCGACAGAATTGCCGTTATGAACCAGGGACATGTGCTTCAGATCGGTACTCCGTTTGAAATCTATGAAAAACCTGCAACTCAGTTTGTAGCTCAGTTTATTGGAGATACAAACCTGTTTGAAAGTACTGTAGTAGAGTGTGAGCCTCATCCACGCGAAGGCAAAGAGCCAGACTTCACTGTTACTCTGCATACTCCTGCTCTTGGAATGCAGGCACAGCTTACAGGAGAGACTGCTGCTACACGTGAAGAAGACAAGAACATTCTTGTTACAGATGATGACAGTACTGCTAAGGGGCAGAAAGTTGCATTTACAATCCGTCCTGAAAAAATCCGCATTACAACGGAAGAACCTAACATAAACGGACGCAAGGATATCAACGTATTCAAGGGAATTGTTGAAGAGCCTGTTTATACAGGATTCCAGTCAAAGTTCTATGTGCGTCTTGAAAACGGTACTATTGTAAAGGTTTTCAAGCAGCATACCAATTATCTTGATGATGGCCCTGAAATTCAGTGGAAGGACACTGTATACATTTCTTGGTCTGCAGAAGACGGATATATTGTCGAGGACATTAATAAATGACAAAAGACACTTCTAAATTCAAGAAGGCAAACCCAGGTCCTCTGTACGCATGGCCTATGGGATTGTGGTTCTCGCTGTTTTTTGTAGCTCCTCTCCTTATAATCGTTGCCTATTCTTTCATGAAGCGCGATGTATATGGCGGAGTCCTTATGGAATTCAGCATGAAGGCATATTCTCAGATGTTTACAAAAGCCTACGGACTGATTGTCTGGAGAACTTTGTGGATTTCTGTAATTTCTACAGCTATTACTATTCTTATTGCCCTGCCTTGTGGTTATGCAATGGCACGCAGTAAGCATCAGACTGCTCTGCTTATTCTGATTATAGTACCGTTCCTTACCAACTCCCTTATCCGCATTTTTGCTTGGATTACAATCCTTGGAGATAATGGAATGCTGAATTCTTTGCTGAAGGGGGTGTTCAACCTGCTTCATAATGGAATTTTGCATGATGGAGCTGTGTTTACTCCTCATAAGTTCATGTTTACTCAGAATGCTGTTATTCTTGTAAGCATATACATGTATTTGCCTTATGCCATTCTGCCTGTGTTTACGGCAGTAGACCGTTTTGATTTTTCTCTTCTTGAAGCTGCCCGCGACTTGGGTGCTAATAAGCCTCAGGCAATGCTGAAAGTACTTATTCCCGGCATAAAGAGTGGAATTGTCAGTGCCTTGATTTTTACATTCATTCCTATTTTTGGTTCGTATACAGTTCCTCAGCTTGTTGGTGGCAAAGACAGCTACATGCTGGGAACACTCATTGTTGATCAGGTGCAGAAAGTCCGTAACTGGCCTTTGGCATCTGCATTCAGCATGATGATTACGATATTGAGTATGGGCGGCATTATGTGGATGCTTATTTCAAACAAGAGGGAAGCAAACCTCAAAAAGCTTTCTAATAAGGAAGATACTACAACAAGTCTTGCCGCAAACCTGAATGCAGGAAACTTACAGGGAGGCGTAAAATGAGATTGAGCAATCCGTTTGACCTGTTCCTTAAAAAAAGGACTGTCACAGAGCCTATACGCCATGCAAAAAGACAGTGGAAGAAGCATAACAGGAATTTCTCTTTTTCTAACACAATGCTCTTCCTGACAGTTGTGTTCCTGTTCATTCCGCTTTTTGTCATAACGTTCTATTCTTTTAACAAGTCTAAGGATACAACTTTTACAGGAGTGTCTTTTATTTGGTATCAGAAACTGTTTTTGAATTCGGGAGATTTATGGAACTCCCTTTTCAAGAGTTTTATCATTGCATTCTCCTCTGCATTTGTGGCTACCATACTTGGCTCTCTTGCTGCAATAGGTGTGCATTGGTATAAGTTTCTTGGTAAGTCTTACATTCAGACAACAAGCTTTTTGCCAATGGTTCTGCCAGAAGTTATTATGGGTGTTTCCCTTCTTATCTTCTTTAACGGCATACACATGTCATTGGGCTTGCTTACGATATTCATTGCACACACGACATTCTGTTTGCCGTTTGTCTACCTGATGGTCAGCGCGAGAATAGATGAGTTTGACTATTCTATTATAGAAGCCAGTCACGATTTGGGTGCAAACGAAAAGCAGACTTTGTTTTATGTAATTATTCCTGCAATCATGCCTGGAATTATTTCGGGCTTTATGATGAGCGTAACAATGTCTCTTGAAGATTATGTAATTACGTCTCTTGTAAGCGGTCCGGGAAGTACGACTTTGCCTATCTATGTATACTCAATGATTCGCTTTGGCGTAAGTCCTGTAATCAATTCTCTTTCATTCGTCATTATTCTTGCAATCTGCTTTATGACGATACTGCTCCGCAAAGGTTTGAAAGGCTTTGCGGCATCACGCTAGTACAACCTCTGGAGGTTATGTTTATGAAAAAAAGCAATTCTGCCGTTTTGTTTGCCGTGCTGTTATCTTTGTCTGCTGTTTTTGGATTTGTTTCATGCAAAAGCAAAGACTCTGGTTCTAAGGGTGAAAAGATTCTGTATCTTTACAACTGGACGTATTATACACCTGATGAAGTTCTTGCACAGTTTGAGCAGGAATTTGGCTGTAAGGTAAAGGTTGACAGCTATGCTTCCAATGAGGAAATGTATGCTAAGATAAAGGGTGGTGCAAAGGGATACGATATTGTAATTCCTTCTCAGGATTTCTGTTCCATCATGATTAAGCAGGGCATGTTCCGCGAGATTGACCAAAGCAAGATGACTAACAAGAGTCACATTAATCCTGTTGTACTTCAGAAAGCTACCTATGACCCGAACATGAAGTATTGTGTTCCATATTATTTTGGTGCAGCTGGTATTTCCGTAAACAAGACTAAGGTTTCTGGAGACTATGAACGTTCATGGGGCATTTTTGCCGACAAGCGTTTTGCAGGTCATGCAACAATGATGGACGATATGCGTGAGGTTATGGGTGATGCTCTTGTTCATCTTGGTTATAGCGTAAACTCTCTTGACGATGCCGAGCTTAAGGCTGCAAAAGATTTGATAGAAAAGGAGTGGAAGCCTAATCTTGTTAAGTTTGATGCAGAGGGCTTTGGAAAGTCTTTCGCTTCGGGAGATTTCTGGCTGTGTCAGGGCTATGCGGAAGTCATTTACGGTGAAGTTTCTGAAGAAAAGCAGGAAGATACTATTGATTTCTTTATTCCAGAAGAGGGGGGCCCTGGTTACCTTGACAGCATGTGCATATTAAAGACTGCACCTCACTATGAGCTTGCAAATGAATTCATTAATTTTATACACAGACCAGAGGTTTATGCAAAGTTCCTTGATGCTTTCCGTTTTCCTTGCTTTGTAAACATGGATGCCGAGCAATACATGACAACAAAGCCTATGTATGAAGCTTCGCAGATGAACAACTGTGTTCTTAAGGAAGATGTTGGTGAAGGTCTTGATAAGTTTAACGAACTGTGGCAGGAAATCCGCTTCGGGGACTAAAACTTAATTTTATATAATGAACAAGCCTGTCAGCGATTGCTGGCAGGCTTTTGAGTCTGTATAATGTGTTTCTGCATTTCGTGTCATCAAAGATCCCATCTTGCCATTTTTTGCGTGCAGTCTTGAGTATGGCAGGGTAAGCCCCGTTCCGATTGTAAACTGCCAGTCTGAGGCATAGGTACACAAAGTTGTTATGAATGCAATAGAAAAAGCTATGATTATTTTTCGCATAGTTTTTATACCTCCAGTATTTGTAGATAAAGTATTTCAGATAATTTAATAATATCACTAGATTCTTTAAAAAAAACAATAGTTAGAACTAAATATTTATTAATAACTGTCTGCAAATTATAGTCATTAGTATCACATACTATAGCTATGGCTGTAGACTATTTTTCATTGGGGCAAAGAATTCAATCAAGACGAAAATCGTTGCACATGACTCAAGAGCAGCTTTCTGAAGCAATTTCAGTCACAGTAGGTTATGTAAGTCAGATAGAACGAGGCATTACAAAAGTAAATTTAGAAACGCTTTCAAAAATAGCCGATAGCCTTGAATGTGACATGACAGAATTCCTTGGAGGCATGTCTCATAATTCTGCAGAATATTTATCAAATGATTTAAAGATGGTGTTTTTTAAATTAAATCCGGCAAACAAGAAAATTCTTTTGGGGATTTCACAGATACTTCTACAAAATCAACAGTAAAAATATCGTAATTATAGGAACAGTAATTCCTTTGGTCAAGAAAGATTACTGTTCCATCCGGCAATATTTTATGCCTGCAATGCTGTTACTGCAACTGTGTCTACGATTTCGTCTACATTGCAGCCGCGGCTAAGGTCATTCAAAGGCTTTGCAAAGCCCTGGCATACAGGACCAATAGCCTTCCATCCGCCCATACGTGCAGCAATCTTGTAACCGATGTTTCCTGCATTGATGTTAGGGAAAATGAATGTATTTGCATGACCTGCGACAGTGCTTCCTGGAGCTTTAAGCTCACCAACTTCTGGTGCAATAGCTGCATCAAACTGGAATTCCCCGTCAAGGGCAAGGTCTGGAGCCTTTTCTTTTGCAATCTTTGTTGCCTCTACCATCTTTGGAACAGACTTGAAGAATTTGTCATCGTTACCTGAACCTTTTGTAGAGAATGAAAGCATTGCCACACGAGGCTCAATTCCTGCAATCTTCTTTGCTGTGTCTGCTGTTGCAATTGCAATGTCAGCAAGCTCTTCTGCACTTGGCTCAATGTTGATTGCACAGTCTGCAAAAAGAGTAATTCCTTCTGGAACATATTTGTTGCCACCTTCTGGTGCTACCATAAGGAAGCATGAGGATACTGTTTTGATTCCTGGTGCAGTCTTGATTACCTGAAGTCCTGGACGCAGTGTGTTTGCCGTTGAGTGACATGCACCTGAGACAAATCCGTCTGCATCACCAGCTTTCAAAATCAATGCACCGTACATTGTATAGTCTTTGAGAATTGCAGCTTTTGCGGCAGCAACGTCTGCATATTCTGGTGCACCTGTCTTTTTGTTGATTTTTCCCTCGCGAGCCTTAAAAAGAAGCTCTGCATATTTGTCTGCATTTGCATCTGTCGTAGGATCGATTACCTTTACGCCTGAAAGATCTGCACCTGGAACGAGCTTTTCGCACTCTTCTTTCTTTCCCAAAAGGATAATCTTTGCGATTCCTTCCTTTACAATGACAGAAGCGGCTTCTACAACGCGCTTATCTTCACCTTCGCACAGTACTATAGTCTTTCCTGCGGCTTTGGCTTTTGCCCTTAAGTCTTTTACAAAGTCCATTCTAATGCCTCTCAAAAAAAATATGGAGCTAAAGCTCCATTTTCATAGAATAGCACGAATTGCAGTTTACAGCAAGTCAATGAATGACTGTTTATGAAGGAAGATTTAAAAGACTTTTTTCCTTGCTCTTTTGGTGCAGTTCAAAAAGATTGTCCCAGAGAAATGTTGAATACGACTGGTTCGATTCAAGCATCTGAACGTCATACATTTTTTGGATGAACATGAATGCCGCTCCCTGTGCAATTCCACACGCATCATCTTTCATTACGATTAGTTCAGAACCGCATGAATCCATTATTGAGGAAAATTGCGGGACATATTTTTCTATAATGGACTTCATGAACTGATGGCGGTTTTCCGGCTGACCGTGGATGAACACAGTTTCGGGTTCAAGAAGCGGAATCATCATTGTCAATGTTGAGAATAAATCCTTTACCCATTCAGCATAGGAATCATCTACGCTGTCTACAGTTTTTAATACAGCTTCGGGTAATCCTGTTTGTCCTTTCTGATAGGTTGTCCATGAGCGCGAGATATATTCCCCCACTGCATAGTTTCTTCCGTTAATGACTTTTCCGTTCATGGTGATGGAAAGCCCTATGCCTATTCCTTTTTCATAAGTTTCAGGATACGACACGATGGAATTTCCCGTATAGTTACGGGCCAGCACGCACAGAAAATCCTTTTTGTCAGAAGCCTTGTTCAGTGCAAGCTGAAGCCACGAACAGCAGCGTGCGTCATTTTCTATGAAAAGCGGAATGCCGTATCGTGTGCCGAGTGCCTCTGCGTAATTGAAATTTGACAGGCGGAATGGGGCGGATCTCTTAATGATCCCCTTGTCAATGTCAATGATTCCTGGAATTCCTATGCTTATGGCAAGAGGTCTGAGGTTGTTTGCATTAATATCCTTCTCCATCTGTGCGATTATTGAATCAACCATGTAAATGAAGAGTTCTTCTGGCTTGTTAATAAAGTCCTTGGCTACCGGGGTGTAGCCTTCTTTTTTGACTACAGTGTTTCCGTCAAATGAAACTGCGACAGCATGATAGGAATCGAGTTGAATTTCAATGCCGATTACACAACCGAAATCTGGATTTACTGAAAGAAAGACTGGCTTTCTGCCGCCTTTTTCTGTCGGAACACCACGTTCTCCCTCGCATATAAGTGATGAATCAACTAGTGTTCCTATGATGTTTGACACCGTTGAACGGTACAGCTCCAGCTTTCTTGCAATGTCTATCCTGCTGAAATTAGGATTTTTCCATACTGTCTCAAATACCCGCGAAATGTTTGCATTGCGCTGGTAGTCATTATTAACATGCATACTGTATTTTATCCTTTTACCGCACCAGCCGCAACACCTTTTGTAACCTGTTTTCTGAACAAGCTGTAAAAGGCAATGATTGGAATGATGCTAATCATGAGTGCTGCAAACTGTTTGCCGTAATCAGAAGCAAGTGCACCTGAAAATTTCTGAACGCCGACAGGAAGAGACTTTATTTTTTCAGAACTTGCAAGAATATTTATGAGCATGAACTCATTCCAGGTTCCCGTAATTGTGAGTATTGCAAGTGTTACGCCGACTGGCTTTGACATTGGAAAAATGATGTCAAAGAAAATCTGAAGGTATGGCGCTCCGTCAATTCTGGCAGATTCAACCAGCGAGTCGGGAATGCTTCTGATGAATTCTGTAGTAAGGTATATTCCCATTGGCATTCCGATTCCTATATAACAGATTAAAACACCAAGCCTTGTGTCATACAGTCCAGTCCAGTTTGCCATAAAGAACAGAGGAATCATTATGCACTGCAAGGTAATGAGGACTCCGATGACAAACAACTTGTAAAAAAATCCTGTTGCTTTAGACGGAAGTTTTGCAAAAGCAAAACCTGCCGCTATTGAAAAATATAGAATGGCAACTGTTGATACCCCTGTGTAGAAGATACTGTTTAAAAACAGATTTCCAAAGTTGCCTCTGCTCCATGCGTCAATGTAGTTTTTCCACCACCATACTTTTGGCAGTGAAAGTTTGCTGGTCATCTGATATTCCTGTGTAGTTTTAAAGGAAGAGAAGAATAGCCATAAAATTGGATACAGTGCCATAAAGGTAAAGAAAATCAAAACGGCATAAGTTATGCTCTGTGCAAGAATGTGTCGTGCTCCTTTTTTTTCAAATACGTTCATTTTCTATTCCTCCCTGGCAGCAAATTTCTTCTCAAGGCTCTTTACGATTCCAATTAAAATAAGGCTTATTGTGACCATTATTGTAGAGATGGTGTTTGCCATAGGGTAGTCGGCAGCACCTCGGAATGCCTTGTCAAACATATAAAGTGAAAGTACGTAAGTTTGTTTTGCAGGTCCCCCTCCTGTCATTACGTAGATAAGGTCAAAAGATTTTAGCGAACCGGATATTGCAAGAATGGCACTTATTACGAATACCCCTGAAAGTTCCGGAAAAATTATGTGCCAGAGTACCTGCCATTCTGTAGCACCGTCAATCGTTGCAGCTTCCATAATCTGCGGGTCAATCTTCTGAAGGTTTGCCATAAAGATGATCAGGTATGTTCCTGTATACATCCACAGAATTACAAAAAGAACCGGAATCATCGGATGTGAATTCATGGACCATTCATAAACAGGATTTATCCACTGCATTATTTCTGTCCATGCTCCATGTGCTGAAAAGAATGTCTGAAACAGAATACCTATTACAACTGTGGAGATGACGCACGGAAGATATATCATTGTCTGAAAGAAGTCTTTTCCTTTTACAAGGCCTCTTGTCAGTACGTATGCCAGAAAGAATCCGAGCGGAAGCTGCCCGAATACGGAAACTATTACAATCCAAAAATTGTTTTTTAATGATACGTAAAAGTAATTGTCGCTAAAGACTTTTATGTAATTTTTTAGTCCTACAAATTTTAGTGCTCCCCTTTCAAAAAGGGAACCGCCAGAATAATTTGTAAGGCTCAGCAGTACTGAAAAAATAGACGGAAAAGTCATGACTCCAAAGTAAAATATGATTGCAGGAAGTGCGAGCATCCAATATGCCCTCCGCTCTTCCGTCCTGGTAGACATTGTGCCTCCAAGCAGTGTTGAGTAAAGTGTTATTATTATGTACCCTGCAAGTCCATACATCAGAAAGTAAAATCCTGCAGAAAACTCAACATCTTCATCCGTAAATTTTTTTACTGCAATAAAAGAAAAAACTGTTAGTACGGCACTGACAATTGTCAGTATTCGTTTTGTTTTTGGCACCCATTTCCAATGACCGAATGAAAGTAATGCCAGTGCAGATGTTGCAGCAAAAGCTGCTGTCAGTACAATGCCGATGAAAACATAGAAAGCTCCTTGTCCTGCTGTAAAAAAATACGCGGCAGAAGAAAATACATTTGCTTCATCAAAAATTGGAATGCAGAAGCCTATTATGCAAAGCAACAGGCAGACTTTTCCTGCAAGATTTAACTTCTTTTCACTCATGCTTTTTTCCTTGTATAAGAAAGCAGCCCTTTTGGGCTGCTTGAACGGTTTTGTTGGTTAATTATTTACTTGCATCGTAAGCTGCCTGAACGTCTCGGCATACTTGTTCTGGAGTTTTCTGACGCAATCCCAGTGCCTGAAGGTCTGCATTCAGTACAGAAGGAACGTCACCGTCAAATACACTGTCAAATACAGGTGTTGATATAGTCTGTGCAGAATAGAATGCAGCTCTCTTTGCAGAAAGAGGTTCCAGATTTGCATAAGAAACTCCGCTTTTCAGAGAAGGGAATGAAGCACCTGTATCAAGTCGTCTCTGCTGGCAGTAAGGTCCAAGAAGCCACTTTATGAGTTCCCATGCGGCTTTTTCTTCTTTTGAATTCTTTTTGAGCTTTGCACTCATGCCATAACCTACTCCAAGTGTTGAAGAGTTTGAACCGTGAATCTTTTCGCCTGGAATTGCAGGGAAGTTTATGAGCTCTATGTTGTTTTTCTGATCTGATGTAGAAATGAGAGCCTTTCCTGTTGATGAATCTGTAAGGAACGCAGCTACACGCCAGTCACCGTCAATAAGATATGCGCCTTTTTTTGAGGCAAACTGTCCTACAACATCGCCATAAGATGTTGCAAGTGTCTTCTGTGAAAGTACTCCATCGTCATAGAGAGTCTTGATGAATCTTACTGCATCAAGGAAAGGTTTGTCTGTAAATTTAGCCTTGCCTGATTTGATTTTGTCAGCCCAGTCTGCACCGCCAAAACGTCCTGCTACACAAGAGAAAAGACATGACTGCATTACCCAGTCATCCATGTTTGCCATAAGGATTGTTTCATAGCCCTTAGCCTTTAGTACCGGAACCTGTGCCTTGAGCTCTTCGTATGTTTTTGGAATTGAAAGGCCGCATTCGTTAAGTATTGATGTGTTTACATAAAGCATGTGGCTTACAGTCAGTCCCAGTGGAAGTTCTGCAACATAACCTGATGTCTGGGCGGCAGGATCTACACAGGCTTTATTATAGTTGTCGTAAATTCCGTCCTGTTTCATGAACGGTGTTAAATCCTTTGCCAGCTTTTTTTCATGAATGGCTGCAGAACGTCCAGACGGCCACATGTAGAATACGTCTGGCATTTTTCCAGAAGCCGCATACGCTGCCATTTTCTGATGGAAAGGTTCATTAAAAAGAACCTCCCTTTCAATCTTTATGTCCGGGTGTTCCTTTTCAAAGGCTTCCCAAATCAACTTGTTGTCTTCGTAAGAGTTTGGGGCTGTTGCATCCTGATAATCTAAGACTGTTATTACAGTCTGCTTTGTTTTCTTTTTGCCTAGTGCAAAGATTGGACTAAGCATTCCTGTTGCTGCTACTATCATTGCAAGCATTGCTATCTTTTTCATAGATTCCTCCTAAGTTTCTGCATATTTTGTACAGTCTCTTTACTTACTTAAAATCGTAAACCCGTAATAACGACTTGTCAATATAATTTTTTGTAATTTTTGGCACAATTTATAGGAATTTTTGCAAAATATTCTAAAAAGTTTGTTTTTTCTCTGTACTTACATTTGAACATGATTTATAATAAAATTATGAGTAAAAGAACGGCAATAATTCCAGAGCCTCTATTCATAGAGGATTCTGAAAAAAGTTTTACGGTATGTACAAAAGATGTTTCTATTATTATGGCACAAAACTTTTCTGAGGATGTTTTGGCAAAAATACATGCGGCATTTTCTGTCGCAGGCATAAATGTATCAGACGAGGGAATGCCTGTATATATAGAAATAAAGGTTCCCGACAGAAATGGATGTCCGTCAGAACGAGATGAATCCTATACCCTCAAAATCTCGGACAATGGAATAAACATAACTGCTTCTGAATGTGCCGGTGCATTTTACGGATGCATATCGGCCGCACAAATAATCTTGGGCAGTCAGGAAAAACTTTCATGTACATATATAGAAGATAAACCTGCATTGTGTTGGAGGGGATTTCTTTTGGATTCCTGCCGTTCATTTTATTCAGTAGCATTTATAAAGAAGATTCTTGATGCCTGTGCCTTGTACAAGTTGAATGTCTTTCACTGGCATCTGACAGATGATCAGGGCTGGCGGTTTGATGTGCCAGGCTTTCCGCGCCTTACAGAAATCGGCTCTAAACGGCAGGATGTTACAGTGCCGCCAGCTGAAGAAGGATTTTATGATGAGGGAAAGGTTTTTCGCCGCTGGTATACTGATGAAGAGATTCGAGATGTTGTAAGCTATGCTGCGGAACGTTGCATATTGGTTGTGCCTGAAGTGGAGTTCCCCGGTCATTCATCTGCATTGCTTGCATCTTATCCAGAATATGGATGTACAGGCGGACCATATAATGTAGAAAATCGCTGGGGCATATTCCCTGACGTGTTGTGTCTTGGCAACGATGGTGTGTTTTCTATATACAAAGCTGCCATTCAAAAGATAACAGAACTTTTTCCCGGAAAATATATTCATATAGGAGGGGATGAGTGCCTGCCTGACCGATGGTCTGTGTGTCCTAAGTGCCGTGCACGCATGAAAAAGGAAGGTCTTGATTCTCCTGCTCAGCTTCAGGCATGGGGTACTGTAAAAGTTGCAAGAATGATAGCCGATATGGGAAAAGTTCCGATAGGTTGGGATGAAGTCCTTGATAATAATACCCATGACAAGCTTCCTGACAATGTAATTGTTCAAAGCTGGCGTGGTACAGAAGGAGGTGTAAAGGCTGCTGCCATGAACCACAAGGTAATTATGTCTCCATGTGAATTCTTCTATTTGAATTTCAAGAACTTTGATTCTTTTGAAGAACCGGGACGCCTTGGAGTGACTACAACCCAAAAGACATATTCTTTTTCACCTGTAGGCGCGGAAATGAAAGAGATGGAGCATAAAGAACTCGTGCTCGGAGGTGAATGTGCACTGTGGTCTGAAAAACTTCCTCACTCAAGAAGTGCGGAGTATCTTCTTTTTCCACGTTTTTGTGCAGCGGCAGAATCCCTATGGCTTTCATCTGAGAAAAAAAATTTTGATGAGTTTAAGCGGCGTCTTGCAGTTCATAAAAAGATTCTGCATGAATTGGACTATTATTTTTATGACGGCAGTCTTGAATAGGAGGCATTATGACTGTATGCATTCATAATGGAATTGTCCTTTCCGGCCTTACAAACAATCAAAGCCGTTCGGCAGTTCTTGTGAAGGATTCCAAAATAAAAGACACGTTCAGCGAAGAACGCTTTAAGGAAATGAACTTTACTTCTGACGTAAGGCTCATTGATGCAAAAGGAAACTATATAATTCCAGGCTTTATTGATACTCATATACATGGCTTTAAAGGAAACGGTACGGACATTTGCACCACGGAAGGAATTCTTCAGATGTCCAGAGATCTTGCCCAATACGGAGTTACGGCTTTTAATCCTACAATGTATTCTTCTCCTTTAGAAGAAATGAAAAAAAATATAAAAGCCATAAAGGATGCCATGGGACATGAAGATGGGGCTAAGATAATGGGGATCCATCTGGAAGGACCTTTTATATCCCCTAATAAGCTGGGGGTTCAAAAGCCTGAAACAGTAAAACTGCCTGACTGTGCCCTTATGGATGAACTGTGGAATGCTTCTGAAGGGCATATTGTGAACATGACTGTTGCACCTGAGCTTAAGGGAATGAGACAGCTTGCCCTGCATTGCATAGATTTGGGAATTGTCTTGCAGGCAGGACATACAAATGCTGAATATGAAAACATTGTTGAAGGCATTCAGGTCGGCATTCTTCATTCAACGCATTTCTTTAATGCAATGAGCCAGCTTCATCATAGAAACCCTGGTGCTGTAGGTGCCATACTCATTCATCCCGAGATGTCATGTGAAATTATTGCAGATGGAGTGCATGTGCACCCTGATTTGTTTAAATTGCTTGGTCGTGACAAAACTCGCGAGCAGATTGTTCTTGTAACCGATGCCCTTGCTCCTACAGAGCAGAAAGGAGAGCATCTTTTTGCAAACGGAGAAGAAGTTGTTTTTAAAGACGGATGTTTTCACCGCAAGGCCGACAATGTAATTGCAGGGTCTTGCCTTACGATGAAGAAAGCAATGAAGAATATTGTAAAGTTCGGCTATTCCCTTTCGGATGCCGTTAAATTTGCATCTGCAAATCCTGCAAGAATAATGAAATATAGGACAAAGGGTATCATAGCCCCTACCTATGATAGTGATATAGTGGTAATGGACAAGCTTTTTGGCATAAAGCTTGTAATGATAGAAGGTAATATTGTAAAGAATAAACTGGAGGATCAAAATGAGACTGATAATAAAGAAAGATTATGATGCATGTGCGAAATGGACTGCTGATTACATTGCAGGAAAAATATACAGTGCAGTTCCAACAGAGGAAAAGCCTTTTGTTTTAGGCTTGCCGACAGGAAGCACCCCTTTAGGCGTGTACAAGCGCCTTGTTGAGCTTTATGAAAAAGGTCTCATTTCATTCAAAAACGTAATAACTTTTAATATGGATGAGTATTCTAATCTGGATGAAAACCATCCTCAGAGCTATCACTACTTTATGAATGAGAATTTCTTCAGTAAGATTGACATTAAGAAGGAGAATGTTCACATACTGGATGGAACCGCAAAAAATCCAAAAGAGGAATGTCTTAGCTATGAACAGATGATTAGACAGGTAGGAGGCATTGACTTGTTCCTTGGAGGATGCGGAGGGGACGGTCATATAGCGTTTAATGAACCTGGTTCATCTCTTACATCCAGAACTCGAATGAAAACCCTTACTGAAGACACTATAATTGCAAATGCCAGGTTCTTTGGTGGTGACTGCTCCAGAGTTCCTCGTACAGCCCTTACTGTCGGCATAGGAACCATAACAGATGCAAAGGAAGTTCTTATTATGATGACGGGACTTTCTAAGGCAGATGCTCTGCAACATGCTGTTGAGGAATCTGTTTCGCAGATGTGGCCGGTTACAATCCTTCAGATGCATAGGAATGCAATAATCATAGCAGATGATGCCTGTACTGATAAGCTTAGGGTGGGTACTGTAAAATATTTTAATGGAATTGAAGAAAAGGTTACAGATTCCTATGAGTCTGTATTTTCAAGCAAATAGAAAGAAATAATGAATCAGAATATACGGGAATTTTTAAGTCGGCATAACTTTGACACTGGTGTTGCAGATAATCTTCATGAAAAAATTCTGTCTGACATGCAGGATGGACTTAATGCTGGCTGTGCGACAATACGGGAGATTAATGAAGGTGAGACTGCAATTGTAATTGATGCAGGTGGAACGAATTTTCGATCCTGCATTGTTACAAAAAATAAAACAGGCATAAGTATATCTGATTTTGAAAAGACCTCAATGCCTGGAATAGACAGGGAACTTTCTAAAGAGGAATTCTTTAGTGCAATCGCCTTAAATATAGAACGGCTTAAGGATGCCTCTGACAGAATTGCATTCTGTTTTAGCTATGCAATGGAAATTACCGAGGATGGTGACGGTAGAATACTTAAGTTTTCAAAAGAGGTTAAAGCTCGTGATGCAGAGGGGTCTCTTTTGGCAAAAGAATTGAAGACTGAACTTGCAAGGCGTGGGTGGAAACGGATACAGAAAGTAAGTGTCCTGAATGATACTGCGGCACTCTTGCTTTCGGGCATTGTTGCTACACAGGGGCAGCAGATGCGTTCTCATATTGCGTTTATCTTGGGAACTGGAATGAACAGTGCATATATTCATGACGGGCACATTATAGTTACTGAATGTGGAATGTTCAACGGCATTGAACAGAGTGATTTTGACAAAATTGTTGACAGCCGGTCATCGTGCCCGGGGCAGTCCATGCTTGAAAAAATGTGCTCAGGAGCATACTTGGGCGAAATTGTCCATGCAATGACCGATGCCGCCTGTACGGAAGATTTATCTAAAGATGAATCTTTTGCTTGTAATGGTTCTGCACATCTTACAGCGGCAGACCTTGATCCTATTTTGAATGGTGAAAACTCAATTCTTAAAGAGCTTGCCAGGTGTGTTGTCATGCGTTCTGCAAAACTTTCTGCTGAAGCCGTGTATGCAGCGATTATTGCATCGGATAAGAATCAAAACTCTGGCAAGGTGTTTATTGCCTGTAATGGGAGCACATTCTGGAAAACTCCTCTTTTAAAAAATGCTTTTGAAGCCAGGTTAAAAGAACTTCTTTCTGATGATTTTGAAATTGCTCAGGTTGCAGATGATATAACTGCAGGAACTTTTGCTTCTGCTTTCATTTAGATCATCTTGCCAGTATCATTACCCAGTAATATTTGTAGGTACTGCTTGCATCGTAGACGTAGGCAATGCCTATTCTTGTAAAATTAAGTCCCAGCATGTTGCGCCTGTGGCCCTGACCAGAATAGTTTTCATTATCTTCTTTCCATTGTAAAAAAGTTCTCTGACCGGAGCTGTTGCCGGCTGCAATATTCTCGCCTGCGGCAGAATGAGAAATTCCAAGTTCTGCCAAAACAGAAAAACAGTCTGAACCGTTAGGACGGGTATGTGAAAAATTGCTTACAATCTCTCTTGCCCTGACTGTAGCAGCCCTGCATAAATTTTCATCCAGTGTAAGAGTGCCTAGCTGTCCGACAACAGAGGTTGTAGTAGTATTGTCTTGATTAATATAAAAAGCTTCGCTGCCTGTACGAAACTCGTTTGTCAGACTGTAGACTGTACGAACTTCATTGTCAATGTTTACGCTTATGTCTGAGTCTGAACCAGAGTCTGAAGAACATGAAAATGTGAATAACATGATTGTAGTCAGAAAGAGCAGTGTTTTCAGTGCAGAAGAAAATTTTTTCATGGCATTCTCCTGCTTTTAATTGTAGTATGAAAATGAAAATATTGCCAGAGTTTTTTTGATAGGAGCTGCTCGTAATGTATTTTTACGAACAGCTCCATATTTTACTCTGCTATGGATACTACTTTGGACATGGCTTTTAGCATATTCTTTCGGTCATTCTTGTCTTTGCCCATATAGGCTGTGCGAACTAGAATTTTGTACTTTGTTCCAGTATCGATGACATCTGGAATGTAGAACTCCAGAGAACTGCTGGTGTTTGCCGTAATGTGGGTGCATTGCGTCCACATTTCTTCATTTGAGACGACCTCAGTGTTTTCGTCAACAGGGCACAGGAATATGCCGCTGTCTTTACCTCCTATTTTGAGCTTTTCGCCCGTAATGCGTACTTCCTTGCCTCGTGTCAGAATGCCGTCTTCAAGTTCTGTAAACTTGTTGTATATACTCTTGATTTTTATACCCCTTCCAGAATAGCTGATGTCTGTAATATGAATGTTTTCAACTGTATTCTGTGTAAGCTGTGATGGCGTACATTTTACCTGGAGCGGCTTTGAGCCGTCTTCTGTTACAAAACCTGTTCCGTCATATTTGCCTTTGGGTGTGATGTAGAATGTACCCAAATCAAGGACATTCACGGCTTCTCCGTTCCTTAGTGCAGCAAGAGCTTCCTCCTTTAGGAATCCGGCAATCTGCTGCACGTTCAGCTCATTTGTACCGGCCTTTCTTGCCTGTATGCGTGCAATGAGCGTTCTTGTATTAACCATTCTGCGGTTAAATCTTCCATAATACTCAGAACCGTTGCCAAGAGGGTTCTTAATGAGCATGATTCGTCCTTCTGCTTCAACATCGTTGAAGTTTGTTTGTAATGCTTCAGACATTTTGTCCTCCATAATTTGATGTTGATTGTAATGTAACACAAAAAAAACGCTCTGATTGTAGATTAAACTCTACAAAATTCTTCTGACAGAAAGATTGGAATCGTTTTGTCAAAACGATTCTAATCTCTCTGGTAAAACGATTCTAATCTTTTTTGTAAAACGATTGGAATCTTTTTTGTAAAACGATTCTAATATTTTTGTTATAATGATTCTAATCTTTTTTGTCTGGACTGAGTTTATCTGTAGTGAGACCCCTGATTTCCAAAAAAGATTCCTCAGGTTCTTCAAGCCATTGAATGATTTGTTCTGTGACTTTTTCTATTTTGCGTCTGGAGTTTTTTCCGCGGATTGAACACTCCCAGACAAGGCAGACTCTCCAGCACTGATCCTGATAATATTTGATTGTCTTTTTATCCCTTTCCTTGTTGCGTGCGAATTTGTTCCGCCAAAAATCCTGATTTGAATGTGGAAACCTGAAATATTCACAAGACTCATGTGCGTGCCAAAAGCAGCCGTTTATGAAAATTACAGCGTAGTATCGGGGAAAAATTAGGTCTGGTTTGCCAGGATATCGCTTGTCACAAATGCGGTAACGGAAGCCTGCCTTGAATAAGGCTGAGCGAATCTGCTTTTCGGGCTTGGTATCCTTTGAGCGAATGTGTGACATTGCCTTGTGCCGGGACTCTGGCGATAGAACATCCATACTGACAGTATAGCAGTCAAGGCAATAGTCGTAAAGAACAAGTTAAAAATCATAAAAATGTGTACGATTAGGCAGAATCCTCTTTATTTCTGTGTAAAAATTCTATTTTGCAGATTTTTCAAGTTTTAAGCTTTTCTTTTGCAGGATGAAATGCGGATAATTCCTGTTGAATGTAAGGCCGGTGAGAAGTTTTAGATTATAATTTCCTTGCATGTAAGAGGTTCTTCCCCAACGACCCATAAAGCCTGTCTTTTTAAGTTTTCCACAATGATTTTGTCGCTGGCTGAATCTATTTGAATACTGGAATTAGTGGCGGCTGCGGTTGTGTTCATAAGAACACAGTAATCTGCATTTTCAAGATTGAATTTTTTGTAAATTTCCAGAGCTTTTGGTCTGTCAAAAAGCCCCGTCTGCTGATAATCGCGAATTATGGAAATATGTTCGGCAATAGATTTTGCCTTTTCAGCAACTTGAAATGGATTCTGCATAGGTATAGTTTATGGGGAATATGTGACATTTTCAAGATTTTTGTCAAAAATGATGCAAAAAATCTTTGATTGTGGTATAATACAATATTTAGGATTAAAATTTGGGGGTATTGTATCTTGCGTACAATTGACTTCTTCTGCGGAGGACAATCATGGCATATATAGACATTTTCGCAGGCTGTGGTGGTCTGTCGGTCGGCTTGTATAATGCCGGATTGAATGGATTGTTTGCCATAGAAAAGAATAAAGACGCATTTTCTACTCTCAGATATAATCTTATCGATAACAAGCATCATTTCGATTGGCCGGCTTGGCTTGATGTTAAAGAGCATGACATAAATAAAATTCTAGAAGAAAAAAAAGAACAGTTGATAGCTTTACGTGGACAAGTTGAGCTTGTCGCAGGCGGGCCGCCATGTCAAGGCTTTTCTTTGGCTGGTAAGCGAGATAATAAGGATGTCCGCAATAAGCTTGTAAAATCATATATAAAATTTATTGAATTGGTTCAGCCAGAGGCCCTTATCTTTGAGAATGTGCATGGTTTTACTGTTAATTTCAAAGGAAAGCAAGGATGCATAAAGAAATACTCATCTTATGTAATCGAAAAACTCGAAGAGTTAGGATATCATACTGATTCAAAAATCATTGACGTTTCTGAATACGGTGTTCCTCAAAAAAGGCATAGATTTATTCTCGTTGCAATGAAAAATCATAATCCAACAGATGTTTTTGCTCGATTGGAGCAGAATAAACAGGCTTTTTGTAATAAAAAAGGAATCGGAATTTCTACTTCAATTCGTGATGCAATAAGTGATTTAGAAAAATCAAATGGAACTTGCCAATCTCCTGATACAAAAAGCTTTCAGGCTGGTTTATACGGAAATGCCGAATCTGGATATCAGCGTTTAATGCGAAAAGGTATAGAGAATCATAATGGGGCGGTAGACAGTCATCGTTTTGTAAATCATACAGAAACAATTATTCAGCTTCATAATGATTTATTACATAATGCGCCTCGTGGAAAGAGAATAACTCCAAAAGATGGAATCGTAGAGAATTTAAAAAGACGTGGAGTAACAGTTCTTGATGCTAATTCACAGGCACCAACGATAACATCAATCCCAGATGAACTTGTTCATTATGAAGAACCACGAATTCTAACCGTTAGGGAACACGCTAGAATCCAAAGTTTTCCGGATTGGTACGAGTTTAAGGGAAAATATACCTCTGGTGGCAAACGCAGGAAAATGGAAGTTCCTCGATATACGCAGGTAGGAAATGCTGTTCCACCATTATTTGCCGAACAGATTGGCCTTGCTTTGATGGAGGTGTTGCATGGATAAACTACAGTTTAAAGTTAGTTCGGCATTGAAGGACTTGGTCGGAAAAGACCTCATTAGAAATGAAAATATTGCAATTTTTGAGCTTGTAAAAAATTCCTATGACGCTTTTGCTACAAAAGTTGAAATTACTTTTGAACCCGAAAGAATAATCATTGCAGATAATGGCAAAGGAATGACTCTTGATGATTTAAAAAATAAGTGGTTGTTCCTTGCGTATTCCGCAAAAAAGGATGGCTCTGAAGATCCTGAGACTGATGAAAAACAGCAGTCATATAGAGATCAGATAAATCGTCATTATGCAGGGGCAAAAGGAGTTGGTCGATTTTCTTGTGACAGGCTTGGTTCTAATCTTGTGCTTAAAACAAAAAGTCAAAAAGATACAAATGCTGAACAGCTCACAGTTAATTGGAGGGATTTTGAACAGGATCAGAAACAAGAATTTATTAATATTAATGTAAGGCATGATATTCTTTCTAAAATTCCAAAGTTCCCTGAAAATAAAATTACAGGAACTATATTGGAGATAACTGATTTAAGAAATATTTGGGCTAGATCTGAAATACTTAGTCTCAAGCAATCTTTGGAAAAACTTATAAATCCTTTTTCTGAGTCCATGGATTTTACTATCGAAATTATCTGTGATTGGGCAAAAAAAGACGATGAAAAAGAAAAATTAAAAGGCTCGCATGAAAGAAATATTGTAAATGGGGTGGTAACAAATAGTATTTCACAAGTGATAAGTTTAAAAACAACTAAAATCGATGTTTCACTAGATAAAAACTATATTGAAACTTCACTTATAGATCGTGACACCGAAATTTATCGTATTAGAGAGAAAAATATATTTGATAAATTAAATACCGTATCAATAAATTTGTATTTCTTAAATCGTGCTGCTAAGACTTCATTTTCCATGAAAATGGGAGTTCCACCACATACCTATGGTTCTGTATTTCTGTTTCGAAACGGTTTTAGGATTCTTCCTTTTGGTAATTCTGGCGATGATAGTTGGAAAATAGACTATAAGAAACAACAAGGGTATAACCGTTTTCTTGGAACCAGAGATTTATTCGGGCGAGTTGATATTCAAACAGATAATATTGAGGAGTTTAAGGAAGTTTCTAGTCGTGATGGTGGACTAATAGAATCAGAAACAACAATTCAATTACGAAGATTATTTGAACTTACTCATCACCGTTTAGAGCGTTATGTAACAGGTGTATTATGGGGCGAAGCTTTTCTTCGCAGACAATATTTTAAAGATATTACACATGTAGAAAAAAATCGCTCACTTCTAGATAGAGATAAAGATTCTGATAATACTGATTATCTGATTAATTCTAGTCTTGGAAGTAAGATAGATTTTGTTCAATTAGTAAAGACGCTCATTAGTGACAAAAACATAGAAGTTCTTTCATATAATAAAGACCTTGCAAATATTTTCTCAGAGCCAACTTTGTTTGATGATGCAAATCCACAAGTTATAACAGATTTGGAACGTATTGCAGAAAAAACAAAAGATGGTAACTTGATGACTTCTGTTGACGAGGCAAAGCATAAAATTGCTGAACTCCAAAAACAAAAGGAACTAGCTGAACGAAAGGCGGATGAAGCTGATATTCGCGCAGCTCAGGCAGAAGATGAAAAAAATAAAGCTCAATATGAAGCAAGTATTGCGAAAGTAAAGCAGGAAAATGCAGAAAAGAAAAATGAAGAACTTGATGAGCAGATAAAACAGGTTCAAAAAGAAAATATGTTCTTAGTGTCTGATGTAAATTCAGATGTAAAACAGCTTGCTTCCTTGCAGCATACAATTACGCATGCATCTAAGAAAATTAGAATTGAATTAGACGATGCTATGAACTATTTAAAATCTGATGATAAAGATGGGGTTGTAAACTGTTTAAATAAAATTTTTATCCTAAATCAACAAGTAGAAACGCTATCGGGCTTGGTTAGCAAGGTAAACTATAATGTTAAAGCAAATAAAATAACAAAGGATTTTGTTGATTTTACAAATGAATATTTGACGAATTTTTGTATAACGAATTATAGTAATATAAAATTTCATGTACCAAAAACAGAAATTGTGTGGGAAACAAAATTCGAAGCAATAAAAATTATTATCATTATTGATAATTTATTGTCTAATTCGGATAAGTTCCAAACAAAAAATATTTATATTGATTGGGAAGAAAACTCCGAAACTATCGACTTAATATACAAAGATGATGGTGATGGAATTGCACCAGATATTCTACCTAAAGTTTTTAATTATCGTTTTTCAACAACAGATGGCGGTGGTCTGGGGCTTTATCATGTAAAATCAATTATGGAATCTGATTTTAATGGAAGCGTTGAACTGAAATCAGAAAAAGGAAAGGGGGCGGAGTTTATATTACATTTTCCAAAAGGTGAACAGCGATGAGTTTGAAATATAAAGTTTTATGGATTGATGACAACAAAGATGAGTTCTCAAAAGAAGAAAAAGCACTTAAAAGCTTTATTGAAGAATTATTCTTTGAGTCGAAAATTGATTTTTGCGAAGATATAGCTACTGCAAAAAAGTTCATAGATATAGAAAAATATGATGTGATTTTTTCTGACTATAATATTGATGAAGAAAAAGGCGATGATTTTATTTCTTTTATTCGTGGAAAAAGTGTGAATACGGAAGTCTTGTTTTATTCCGGACAAAATCAACTTCCAGAAGGAAGGTTAGATCGAGTGACATTCTTTTTTGAAACAGGTTCGCATAGAGAAGAAAGACTTCTAAAAAAAATGAAGGAACTTATTTTGCTTACTGTAGCAAAATTGAATGACTTGACGCAGCTCCGCGGACTTGTTATGTCTGAAGTGAGCGAACTTGATGATATGATGAAAAATCTTGTGGCTGATTATTGCAAGAGTAATGAAGAAAATGAAAAAGAGCTGAGAAAATATATAATTGGGAATCTTGAAGAACGGGTAAAAAACTCGTTAGATACATCTCAAGCGAATTGCGATAAAAACTGTTTTCACGGATGGAAGAACAAAACGATACAGGAAGTTGTTTTTGAACAGAATTTTGACTCATATACAACAGCAAGGGCATTAAACCATATAATAGAGAAACAGAAACTTGGTATTGATAAGTTTTTATCAAATTATAATACAGAAATTATTGGAAACAGAAACGAATTAGCCCATTGTAAAGCAATTCAAAAAGATGATGGCAGCGAAATGCTTGCAACCAAGAACGGCGAGAAAGAATTTACTCCCGCAATGATAAACGATATACGAAAGAATATTATTAAGTATCATAAGATGTTTGAAGATATTGCGCAAAAAATTTAGGAGTGATTAACAAAATACCGCTCTTTGGTAATGAATATACAAATTATAATTAAGGACTAAGTATATGCAATCCCTGCAAACTTTTTACGATTGGATGATTTCCTCTGCCAATAAAGGCAAATCGACCGCTTATCACTATAAGAGCGGTCTTAGCGCATGTTCAAAAGACTTTCTTGCATGGAAACTGACGGAAAAGCCGCTTATGAAAATGTCCTTGAGTGAACTTGATGTAACAATCCAGAAGGCATTTTTAAGTAGCCTTTTTATTGATAAAAACACTCGCGGAAACAGCATGTACAGCAATGCTTTGAAACAATATAGGAATTTTCTTGCCGTTCATGATGCCCTCCTGCTTGACACTAACTATGGGCAGTTCATTGAAAAATCCCAAAGCCTTACGAAAACGGAACGGGAAGCCGTCATAACTGCAAGAATCGGGCAAGGAATATTCAGGGAAAATCTGATTAAGAAATATGACGGTCGGTGCGTTGTTACTGGCATTGATGACAAGCGAATTCTCATCGCAAGCCATATCAAGCCGTGGTCTGTCAGCACAAATGAACAGCGGCTTAGCACAGAAAACGGAATCCTGCTCAGCCCATTGTACGATAAACTTTTTGATGTCGGGCTTATCACTTTTAATGAGAAAGGGCAGATTGTATTTTCTAAGGAACTGGAGAATAAGAATATCGATTTACTGAAAATCGACAGAAGAAAAAAATACGATTTGAAAACATCTGTGGCTTTTATTGAAAATTTACGGTATCATCAGAATACTGTGTTTTTGGGCGGAGCGTAAATTGTATGTCTGAATTTAATTTGATACATTCCGATTGTCTCTCCGCTTTGCAAGATATACCATCGCAATCTGTGGATTTAATTCTTACAGACCCACCGTATAATCTCGGGCTTTTTATGCAAAACCGCGACACAAATCTTAAAAAGATGCGCGACAATTTTTTTGGAGCAGCTGATTGGGATAATTTGAATTATGAAACTTGGAAGCAGTCATTGGAGAAATTTTTTGAGCAATCTGCCCGAGTCATAAAAATTGGCGGTTCAATGATTGTTTTTATGGCAATCATAAAAGTCGAATCTGTTATTTCTATTGCCGAAAAATATGGATTTTATTATAAGACAACAGGCATTTGGCACAAATTGAATCCAATGCCACGGAATATGAATCTTCATTTTGTCAATTCAACGGAAAGCTGGATTTATTTTACATACAAAAAGCGGACAGGGACTTTCAATAATGATGGTGCTGTTATACATGATTTTGTAGAAACTTCTCTGACAACTGGAAATGAAAAGAAACACGGTAAGCATCCAACGCAAAAACCTGTTCAGTTAATGAAACATTTTGTGAATCTGCTTTCAAATAAAGGTGAGGTAGTGTTAGACCCCTTTATGGGAAGCGGTTCTACAGGAGTTGCCGCAAGGTTGCTTGAACGGAAATTTATCGGAATTGAAATAAATAAGGAATATTTTGAAATTGCAAAAAATCGAATTGAGGAAATAAAATGAGCGGAAAAGTTTTAAACGCAATCGATTTATTTGCAGGTGTGGGTGGTCTGAGTCTCGGTTTTGAAATGGCAGGTGCTAAAATTCTCATGGCAAATGAATATGATGAAAGCATTGCGACTTCGTATGTGAAAAACCGTCCGGACAATAACATGATTATAAAAGACATCACGAAGCTTGATATAAAATCAACTTTCGCAAATATAAAAGATTCCGTTGATATTGTTATTGGAGGGCCGCCTTGTCAGGGTTTTTCTCAGAAAGGACAGCGAAAAACTATAAATGACCCTCGAAATTTCCTCTTCAAATATTATTTTAATGTAGTTGATTTTATTCGTCCGAAATACTTTGTAATGGAGAATGTTCCGAATTTGCTTACTGCTGAGAACGGCTATTTTAAAAAAGAAATAACGGAAATGTTTTCAAGTATTGGTTATACCATCAATAGCGATGTCTTGAACGCTTCTGATTTCGGCGTTCCGCAAAACAGAAGAAGAGCTTTTATTATCGGAAAATTAGGAGCGGAGAAAGTCGTTTTTCCACAGAAAAAGACTAAAAAGACAACTGCATGGGAAGCAATCAGCGATTTGGCATTTTTAAATTCTGGAGAAGGAGCTTTTGAGCAAAACTATAGAAATGGCTCTCAATCAGAATATCAGAAATTATTAAGGTCAGATAGTGAAAAACTTTTTAATCATGTTGCGACTTCTCATTCTGACATTGCAATAAAACGGATGGCGATGGTTCCTGAAGGTGGCGGAAGAAATGATTTACCAAAAGAAGAGCTGACGAAATCTATTTACAGTGGAACTTGGGGAAGGATTGTCAAAGATGATGTTGCCGTTACGATAACGACACGCTTTGATACGCCCTCATCGGGAAGATTTACACATCCGTTTTTGAATCGCGCTATAACTGTTCGAGAGGCTGCTCGCTTGCAGTCTTTTCCCGACAATTTTGTTTTTTATGGAACGAAAACATCTCAAATGAAACAAGTGGGAAATGCCGTGCCTCCATTGCTTGCAAAAGCAGTGGCAGAAGCTATAATCAAAGATAATGCAGGAGAATGAAAATGAGTTACCCGAAACCGAAATCAGCAAATTCTGAAATTGATTTGAAACTTGGCATAAAGTCATCGCTTCCTAATGCAACTCAAGCAATCGTGTTGTCCTATTTAATTTGGAAATGTGGGGATAAAAAATCTAAAATTGCCTATTCGGCACAAAATGGAGACGGACTTGTTTTAAAGTCGGAAGTGCAAGAAAAAATTACAGAACTTCTCTCAAGCAATGTTTCTAATTTTAATGAAACTTTGTTTAAGTCGAGTCTATTGGAAAATCCATTGCTGAAAGCTCAAATTGAAGCTCTTATTGTTGGTTTTGAACTGATTTGGAAATTGGCTCGATTTCAGTTTGTAGACGGAAGTTCATTTAGTTCTGAAAGAACTGGCGGAAAACGATTTGAAAAAATAATTTCCTACACATCGAATATTGATATTCTTGATTTGTTGGTTCAGTCTAATCAGAAAGATTTTTTGAAATTTTTTTATGAAATTCTTTTGACTAAAACACCATCCAATCAGTCTGTTTTTGATTCTTTTAGAAAACTCCTTACTGTTTTTTCGGAAACAGCGATTTACAAAATTGAACATAACAATCAGGATTTGATTTTTGATAATCTTGGAATTTATAAATCCTTGCTTGAAGATAATAGTGTAAGTTTGTCAGATGATAAAGAAAATAAAGGTGCTTCGAGAATTTTAAAGAGTTCAGCAAATGAAGGCTTGAACTATTATTTGTCAGGTTATAATGGAAATGTTTCTAAAAATCAGACTCTATCAGAAGATGAGTTAAAAGCATACTCGGAAAGGGTCGAAAATTTTTTGGTATTAACAAATATAAAATTAAACACTTCAGATAATCAGACTCAAAATTCAAATATTTCTGACACAATTCCTTTTCCTCATAATCGCATCATCTTTGGTGCCCCTGGAACTGGAAAAAGTCATTCGTTGGAACTGGATAGAAAAAATAATTTCGCTGATGATTGTTTTGAGCGTGTTACCTTTCATCCAAACTACAGCTATGCGCAATTCGTAGGCACTTATAAGCCTACGATTACTGTAAAAGAAACAGATTCATCTTTGACTGACGAACAGAAACAAATTTTATCAATTCTAAAAGATAAGAATCGTTCTGGACAAGAAAAATACGATTTACTTTATGATAAATTTCGAGATGATAGTGATTTAACAAGACTTCCCTTGTTGATAGGAATTTATTCCGATGATGAATTCAGAACAAAAAAAGCGGATGGTTCTTATACGGCAAATGATAATGGAGTTGAAAGAAATCATGGACGAGCTATAAGACCATATATTGACTTAAATTTGGATTGCACAGAAGAAGAAATCTCATACCAATATGTTCCCGGCCCATTCATGCGGATTTATACAGCAGCAAAACAGAATCCATCGCAAAATTTCCTTCTTCTAATTGAAGAAATAAACCGTGCAAATGTGGCAGCAGTATTCGGTGATGTGTTCCAGCTTCTTGACCGTGATGAAAATGGCAATTCTGAATATCCTGTGGCTGCGAGTGAGGATATAAAAAAATATCTTGCTAAAAATGGCATTCCTGAAGACGAGCTGAAAATCCCTTCCAACATGTACATCTGGGCGACAATGAACAGCGCAGACCAGGGTGTATTCCCAATGGATACGGCGTTTAAGCGAAGATGGGAGTTTGAATATATCGGAATTGATGAAAATGAAGATAAAGTAAAAGGCTATGAAATCCCAATCAGTGCAACAAAGAAAGTTAATTGGAATGACCTTCGAAAGGCTATAAACAACAAGTTGATTACGCTTGGAATTAATGAAGATAAACTTCTAGGCCCCTTCTTCCTTTCTAAAACAGTTTTGGACTCTGCCTTCAATAAAGAAATGGATTTTGTAAAGCTGTTTGAAAGTAAAGTTCTTATGTACCTTTTTGAAGATGCGGCAAAAATGAAAGCAAAGCAACTATTTAACGTTGTTGAAAAGCAATTCATTTATTCCGAAGTCTGTAAAAAATTTGAGGAAATAGGAGTGAAAGTGTTTAAATTCAACGATGAAGATGTTGTTGAAGAGCATGATATTTCAAGCAAAGAAGATGCCGTTCCAACTGAAGGAAAGTTATTCTAATTGTCGCATCACTGATGCGACAATTCAATTTTTTTGCATGGAGCATTGTATTTGAAATCAGCTTATTTTCGTGAAGGCCGTCATTATTCTCTTGCTCAATTGGAATTTCTCTTTTCCAGTGATAAGGAGAAGACAAAGAAAAATATCGGCACTCTAAAAAGATACAATCTTTTTAAAACTGTCCGCAAGGATAAGCCGGAGTATTCAGAACTTTCTGACCAGGATTCTGTTATTGGCGAAATACCAGATGACTCGTCAGATTTTTCTTATGTTTTTTCTTTTGTAGGTGTAATCCTTTTGGATGACTTGGTTTTATTCTGCTATCCAAAATACATCGACAATGACGAAAAACCTTTTGAAAAGCTAAAGACTGTAATCAAGGTTATTGAAAAATATAATCAGAAAGAACAGCTTATTCATCTGTATAATGGTGAAGACGAAAGCAAGCAGTTTAACCGTCTGGCTATTTCTCTCCATATTCTGAATGACTATTTTGAAAACGGCTTGTATTCAAATCAACAAGAGGTTGTCGAGCTTAATGGTGAAGGGGAAATCCTTTGGGATAAGACAATCAATGAAACTTATGCTTTCATCAAAAACAATACTCCTTATTATCTTGATGTTTATACTCAGGATAACACGCAAAATGATTTTGATTTTATTCGCCGTCTTCATGCTGCAATAATTTCACAATGCTCAAGAGATTTGAATCACGACAGGCTTTTGGATTTGTTCGGTTTGGCAGAAGCAGAGTTGACGGACGAGACTTTAGAAGGTTTTGGCGATGTTGATTACATAAAATATCGCCTTGAAAAGGAGATTAAAAATCAGTTTGTAACCCGCAAGCAAAATCTTTTAAAAACGCTTTACACATTCATTTCGGAACAGTCTTCTAATCAAAGCGACGCTTCTTTCAGTCTTTATGGAACGAATGTCTTTAATCTTGTGTGGGAAACTGCTTGCGGTGAGATGTTTGAGAACATGAAATCAGAGACATTGAAAAAGCTTGCAGAACGCAAACTGATTTCATTGAATGAGCATTCAGATGGCAAAAGCTCTATTTCTGATTACATAGAAATCCCTGAATGGATT
>CAMVHR010000017.1 GCA_947167345.1 uncultured Treponema sp. | reverse complement strand
GTTTTCTTGGTGGAGAAGGTGTTGTTTATCGGGATTTGTTTGATACGAAAATAATGGGATGCCTTATTGGCCGCCCCTCTGAAATTGAAGGAAAATTCCTTGCTCAGTACAAGAAGTCTGCTAAGCAGGCTACAGACTGGTATTATAAATTCAGTCAGGATTCTGATTACATTCGGCGCTACAGAATTTGCAAAGATGTAAAATGGAAGACCCGTACAGAATATGGTGACATTGATATTACTATAAATCTTTCAAAACCGGAAAAAGACCCGAAGGCAATTGCCGCTGCAAGAAATGCCCCTCAGAGCGGATATCCTGCATGTTTGCTCTGTAAGGAAAATGTCGGCTATGCAGGACGCGTAAACCATGCAGCCAGACAGAATCATCGCATCATTCCTTTAAAGCTTGCAGGAAAGACATGGGGCTTGCAGTATTCTCCGTATGTGTATTATAACGAGCATTGCATTGTATTCAGCTATGAACACACTCCAATGACTATTAATAAGGAAACTTTTATTTCCCTGTTTGATTTTTTAAAGCTGTTTCCTCATTATATTATTGGAAGTAATGCTGATTTGCCGATTGTTGGCGGTTCAATTCTTTCTCACAATCACTATCAGGGCGGTAATTATACTTTTGCAATGGCAAAAGCTGGAATTGAAGATGAATTCAGCGTAAAAGGGTTTGATGACGTAAAATGTGGCATTGTAAAGTGGCCTATGAGTGTCATCCGCATTTCTGCTGCAAATTCTGACAGGCTTGTACAGCTTGCCGATAAAATCCTTAAGGCATGGCGTTCTTATACGGATTCTACGGTATTTGTCTATGCAGAAACTAATGGTGAAAAACATAATACCATTACACCTATTGCCCGCATGCACAATGGTGACTATGAGCTGGATCTTGTTCTTCGTAATAACATTACTACGGAAGAATATCCTCTTGGGGTATTCCATCCTCATAACGAGCTTCATCACATTAAAAAAGAAAACATAGGTCTTATTGAAGTAATGGGGCTTGCAGTTTTGCCATCGCGTCTTAAGAAAGAACTGTCCGACCTTGCAAATGCAATTATTGCAGGTACTGACATCTCAAAAGACGAGACACTTGCAAAGCATGCCGACTGGGTAAAAGAATTTTTGCCTAAGTACAGTTCTGTTACTAAAGAAAATATTGGTGACATTCTGAAAGAAGAAACCGGCTTTGTGTTTGCAAGAGTTCTTGAAGATGCTGGTGTATTCAAGCGTTCGCCTGAAGGAAAGGACGCATTCCATAGATTTATAAAAACATTTGCTTAAGTGTTGACAGGGGGACTTTTATGTCTAAGTTGTTTATTCCGGCTGGATACAAGCCGCTTTTGAATGAAAAAGAAACGGAACATGCTATTGTACTGATAAAGGATTTTTTTCAGCTTTCACTTTCGACAGCATTGAATCTTACTCGTGTTACTGCGCCTCTTTTTGTGCAGTCAGGCCTTGGCTTGAATGATGATTTAAACGGTGTAGAGCGTCCTGTACATTTTCCTGTAAAAGACATGAATGAGACAAATCTTGAAATTGTTCACTCTCTTGCAAAATGGAAGCGCCTTAAAGTTTCAGAAATGAAGCTGAAGCCAGGCTTCGGCATTTATACAGATATGAACGCAATCCGTGCAGATGAAGAACTTGATAACCTTCATTCTTTGTATGTTGATCAGTGGGACTGGGAAATGTGCATCAACACGGATGACCGCACAATTTCATATCTGAAAGGTATTGTAAGAAAGATTTATTCCTGTTTGAAGCAGACAGAGTTTTATATATATGATAATTATGAAGATATAGAGCCTGTATTGCCGGAAGAAATTACATTCCTGTTCAGCGATGACTTGCAGAGACAGTATCCTGACAAGACTCCTAAAGAAAGAGAATTTGAAGTCTGTAAAAAGTACGGGGCAGTATTCATTATGGGCATTGGTGGAAAGCTTCCTGATGGTTCCATTCACGACGGTCGCGCTCCTGACTATGACGACTGGATTACTGAAAGCGGAGACGGACATTGTGGTTTGAATGGTGACCTGCTTGTTTGGAATCCTGTTTTGCAGAACGCAATGGAATTGTCTTCTATGGGTGTAAGAGTTAGTCCTGAATCATTGAAGGCTCAGCTTGCTGAACGTGGATGTCCTGAACGTGCACAGCTTTCGTTCCACAGGAAACTTCTTGACGGAAAGTTGAGTCAGACTCTTGGTGGGGGAATCGGACAGAGCCGTTTGTGCATGTACTTCTTGCGCAAGGCTCACATTGGAGAAATTCAGGTAAGTACTTGGCCTGATGATATGCTTACACAGTGTGAAAACTCTGGAATTCATATTCTCTAGGCATGAAAGGTGACATTTCAGTTTCTACATCTCAGTTACTCACTAAATTACCTGAGCTTTATAAAGGTGGCATGACGGAATTTTCCGTACATGACCGCTCTGTTGCTTCAGACAAGAAATTTCTTACTTCTTTAGTTGAGTGTGTGGAAACAAAATGTCCTGATTTATTTATTTCACTGCCGGTTGATATTTCTGTATTGGATAATCAGATTATTTCTGCCTTGCAAAACATATACTGTTCGATTGAGATAAAACTTGCTGGTAAAGAAAAAAAAGAAGGTGCAAAGTCTTTGCTGTTGTTTGATAAAAAACTGTATGCAAATAAAGCTGCACTTCTTAATAATGCAGGACTGGTGTTTGGTTTTGATATGGAGTGGGGAGCTCAGGCAGGTGATACTTTCAAACTTTTTCGGGAACGCCTTGATTTTGCCGTAACTCTGTATCCTAATCATATAGATTTTCCTCAGTTTTCATTAGATGCCATGCCTTCTGGGACTGGTATATATTCATCAAAGGATTTGGACTTTTCGCATGGCATGGCTTTTGCCTGTCGGACATTTTATACTTGTGGGCGTGCTGTTCCGTGGTTTAATGCAGTCCTGAAGCCTTTGAAAATAACACCGTCGTCTTTCTTTGCTGATTTTGACGAATGGCAGCAGTGTAACAATTGCTCTTTTATTACGGATTTTGAGCCTGAAAATGTTCCTCATAAAGAGATTGAAAAAATGCAGCTGACATTTTTAAAAGAAAAATATGAAGAAAAGCATAAGCCTTCTTTGTTTGCTGCAGTTTCTGATATTGTTACTTTGAACGGAGCTTTTTCACGCGTTGTAGAAGAAGGAGAGGAATGCATTATTGAAACTTCGTATAATCCAGATGACCTTCTTTCTCCTTATTCATCAGATATTGCAAAGTTTTGCGAAAATGCATGTCTTGAACCATGCAGGGTAAAAGTTTTTGCTGGTGAAGACTGTCCTGACTATAAAATTCTTTAGAAAAATAAATGCTCAACTAAAATTTTTATTCCAAGTGCTATAAGTATGATTCCACCGACAGTTTCTGCCTTTTTTTCATAAGCTGCACCGAACACACTTCCGATTTTTACTCCTGCTGCAGAAAATCCGAATGTTACAGAGCAGATAAAAAGACATGATGCAATTATTTTTGATAAGGAATTAAGAAAAAGTCCGAATGTAATGCCTACTGCAAGTGCATCTATGCTTGTCGCTATAGCCATGATGAACATTGTTTTTACGCCGAAAGATGCACTTACCTCATCTTCTTCTTTTGCAGAAAGAGCTTCCCTGATCATGTTTATTCCTATTGCCGCAAGCAGAATGAATGCAATCCAATGGTCAAAATCTTCTATAAACGACTTGAATTGTGAGCCAAGAAACCATCCTAAGAATGGCATTAGAGCCTGAAAGCCGCCGAACCACAGACCTGCGCAACACATTTGGGAAATTCCGACTTTTTTTGCAGCAAGCCCTTTGCAAATGCTTACTGCAAAGGCATCCATTGACAGTCCTACGGCAAGTATCAGTAAATCAATAAATGACATGATTTTTGTACTATATACTTCATTAAAGCATTAGGTCAAGGTAATTTGCTTTTTATATGTTTTTTTTATAACTTGCTTGTAGCTGATTGCCTGTTGTGATATTATTAGGCTCATGTTAGCTTCAATCGTAGCATTGATAATTTTTGTTATCATGTTTGGTGTCATAGTTTCTGAAAAAATAGAACGGCACCTTGTATCATTGGTATGCGGATTTCTTATGCTTGCCCTTGTATTCGGACTGTGCATGCATAATTTTTCGGCTATATGGGAAACGCTTGCACTTGGTGATTTTGTCAAGCTTTCTTTTTGGTATGCAGGACATGAAGGAGAATCTTCTTCTGCCGGCATAAACTGGGCAACAATTTTATTCATTGCCGGCATGATGGTAATGGTTGAAGGAATGGGCAAGTCCGGTTTCTTCCGCTGGCTTTGCCTTCTTATTGCCAAGCTTGTAAAATACAAGGCTGTTCCAATCTTTGTAACATTCATGCTCATGTCATTTGTTCTTGCCATGTTCATTGACAGCATAACAGTCATTCTGTTTCTTGCTGCTGTTACTGTAGAACTTTCTTCGTTGCTAAAGTTTAATCCTGTGCCGGTAATTCTGTCTGAGATTTTCTGTGCAAATCTCGGCGGTTCTGCAACAATGTGCGGTGACCCTCCTAACATTATTATTGGAACATCTTTAGGTTATACATTCTCCAACTTTGTATGCAATACAGGACTTATTGGTGTCCTTTCCCTTGCATTTATCATTGTATTTTTCTATCTCTGTTTTCACAAGCAGCTTGTTCAGAAACTTGATGATGCAAATACATCTTACCCGCAGCCGTCGAGCGCAATAGAAAATAAAAAGGACTTTATAATTAGTTCCGTTATTTTTGCCCTTGCAATTGCTCTGCTCATAACTCATGCTCAGACTGGGCTTACTGTTGCAACGATTGGTCTTGGAATCGGCATTATTACACTCGTTGCTGCCGGAAAAAGTGCAATGGAGCTTTTGAAAAAAGTTGACTACAAGACAATCCTGTTTTTTATAGGATTGTTTGTTGTTGTTGGCGGTCTGGAGCAGACTGGAATTCTTACTGTCATTGCTTCGTTCATTGCAAAACTTAGTGACGGCAATGTAAAAATCATGATTGCAATCATTCTTTGGGTTTCAGCCATTGCGAGTGCATTTGTTGACAATATTCCGTTTGCCGCAACGATGATACCGGTCATAAAGACTCTTTCTGTTTCACAGGGAGTAGACCTTTCAGTCTTGTCTTGGACTCTTGCGATGGGTACTGATGTTGGCGGAAGTGCAACTCCGATAGGCGCGTCTGCAAATGTTGTCGGCATCTCGGTTGCTGCGCGAAACGGTTACATGATAGGTTGGGGCAAGTACTGCAAATATGCTGTTCCTGCTACTGTTATAGTTATGCTGATCTCAATGCTGACTATTTATGCAAGGTATCTCTAGAAATAAGGGAGTTGAGTAATGAAAAAACAGTTGATTATTTCTGTAGGACGTCAGTTTGGTAGTGCTGGGCATGTTATTGCTAAAATTCTGGCAGAACGTTTTCAGCTGCCATATTTTGACAGCAATCTTTTGGATCACATTGCAGATCAGAAAAATCTTGATCACACTGAACTTAAAAAATATGATGAGCAGCCTAAAGGAATGTTTCATAGAACTGTTCGTGGCTATTCTACTTCATTGGAAGATAATGTTGCGGAACTTCAATTTAACTATCTTAGGGAAATGGCAAAAGACGGTAAGTCTTTTGTAATCGTTGGTCGATGTGCGGAAGATGTTCTTCGTGGTACAGACGGGCTTGTTTCCATATTCATTATTAGTGATGAAGAAGACAAGATTGCACGCATTATGGAAACTGATAAGCTTTCAAGAAACGCAGCAATTGCCTTGATGAAAAAGCAAGACATAAAGCGTATGACTTACCATAATAACCACTGTAAAGGCAAGTGGGGCGAAGCTGATAATTATGATTTAATAGTAAACAGCAGTCTTTTGGGAATAGAAAAAACTGCTGATTTGCTTGAAAATTATATACTAATGAGAACTGCCGGAAGTGAATCATGAATCTTGATTTTTCTGCCATTCCCTGTTTTGGTGTTGCCGGTAATTTTACCGGTCACTTGGAACAGGCAGGTGAAGCAAAGGATTTTACTCAAATAAAGACCGCTGAGGTTAATGCGCCAAAAGCTCTTTTTCCAACTTATATTCCACATCCTGAAAAAGATGTTCCTTCTTTTTTAACTGTATTTCCCTTTAGTTCAGATACTATTGTTTTTCCGAAGGGAGAACAGAAACTTCAGATAGAACCTGAATGCGCAATTGTTTTTGACGTAACGTGGAATGATGGAGTTATAACTGTCTTAAAGCCTGTCTGTTTTGGAGCTTCTAATGACTGCTCCATACGAAAGGATGGTGCAAGAAAAATTAGTGAAAAGAAAAACTGGGGGGCATGCAGTAAAGGCTTTTCAAGCCATCCGATACTGCTTGATAATTTTTCAAGTGGTTGTAAACTTGATTCGTACAGAATCGCAAGTTTTCTTGTGCGCAACGGTAAAGCAGAGCCTTATGGTGAAGACAGTGCTGTCCGCGATTACAGTTATATATATGAAAAACTTTCAGAATGGCTTATTGAAAAACTGAATTTTCAAAAGGATGAGGGGCCTGCAGAAAACATTCACTCCTACTTGGTGTCTTGCGGTTTTCCTAAGCAGGTTTTAATTTCCATTGGTGCAACACGATATACTTCTTTTGGTGAACATAATTTTTTACAGGACAAGGATGATGCGGTTGTGGTTTTGTATCCTGAAACGTCTTATAATGCTGAGCAGATAAAGCAAAAAGTTGAATCGCAAGATTTTGCTGATGATGATGTTTCTGTTTTGTGGCAGAAAGTTGTACTTTAATTCAAATGACAATACAGCAAATAAAATATGTAATAGGAATTGCAGATACAGGCTCGTTTAATAAGGCTGCTGAACAACTTTTTGTTTCGCAGCCGTCACTGACGGTTTCTGTTCATGAACTGGAAGATGAGCTTGGCATTCAGATATTCAACAGAAATGGCAGAGGTGTATCTCTTACAAACGATGGTGTTGAATTTGTTGCCGGTGCACGAGAGTTGTTCTTTAATTATCAGTCTCTTTTGGAGCGCTATGGAGAAAACGGAACATTAAAAAAGAAGTTTGGTGTTAGTGCCCAGCATTATTCTTTTGCTGTAAAAAGCTTTGTTGAAATGGTAAAGAAATTTAACATTGATGAATATGAATTTGCCATACGCGAGACAAAGACAAAGGATGTAATAGAAGATGTTGCTAATTTAAAAAGTGAGATAGGCATTTTATATTTAAGCGATTTTAACAGAAAGATAATCTGTCAGAACCTTAAAATGAAGAACTTGGAATTTCATCACCTGAAAGATTGCAAGGCTTATGTGTACATTTGGAAAGAACATCCTCTTGCTGATAAAAAAGAAATTTCGCTTGATGATTTGCAGAATTTTCCATGTCTTTCTTTTGAGCAGGGAAGCGACAGTTCCTATTACTATGCCGAAGAAATACTGAGCGATAAGGAGTACAACCGCACTATAAAGGCTTGTGACAGGGCTACGATGTTGAATTTGATGCGAGGCTTGAATGGGTATACTCTTTGCTGCGGTGTCATAAGTGAAGAATTGAATGGTGATGATTATATAGTTGTGCCGTTCAAGGAAACTGGTGATGCCGTAAACCGTGTGATGGAAATTGGTTATATTACAAAAAAGAATTTTATGCTGAACAAAATTGGTGAATGCTACATAAAAGAAGTAAAAGAATATCTGGATGGGTATAAGGTTTAGTAATATATCTATGGAAGCTGATGATATTTTTAAAGTTCTTTCTGATTTGAATATTTCATACGAAAAGCAGGAACACAAGGCAATTTTTTGTGAAAAGGATGGTCTTGATGTTGTCATTACTCTTTCTGGAATAGGTGTAAAAAATCTTTTTCTAAAAGACAAGGATAATAATTACGCCCTTGTAAGCATGTATAAACACCAGAAGGCTGACTTGAAAAAGATTGCTGGTATTTTAGGTTTTGGAAGATTAAGTTTCTGCAGTCCAGATGAACTAAATACTTTTCTCAATATTACACCAGGTTCTGTTACGCCTTTATGTTTGATGTTTGATACTGAGAAAAAAGTAAAGGTTTTGTTTGATAAGGCTTTTGAAGGTCAGAATGTTGTGATTCATCCACTAAGGAATACTGCTTCTATAAGTATAAGCTTTTATGATTTGACTCGCTTTGTTGAGCATTTTAATCATTCATGGATGACAGGAGTGTTTTATTAAAATGGAAAATCTCTATCACTATACAGATTTTAATGCCATGCGTGGAATTATTATGAATGGCGAAATTTGGCTATGGAACCTTCGGCGCATGAATGACAGTCAGGAAATGCTGTATTTTATAAAAGAGTTGAAATGTGCCGTAAAAAATCACTTAGAGCCATCCCTGTATGGGAAAATGGAAAAACTCTTTGCCGACAACTTGAAAGACTTTGACACCATGTCAAGCTATGCCAGCTGTTTCAGTGAGTATGCCGATGATGCTGCCCAATGGGCACGATATGGAAAAAATGGCATGGGTGTCTGCATTGCATTTGATAAGGAACTTCTTGAAAAAATAGGTGATGCCGGTCATGCTCCATTGTGCCGTGTCAATTATTCTAGAAACATAGATGACTTGGAAATTGTAAAAGATTTGGCCTTTGCAATTTCTTCTGGTGACGATGAAGACTCAAGAATCCCTGAAATTTTCAATACTTTGATTTCCAGCTCTCCACTTTTCAAGCATCCTTCGTTCATAAGCGAAAAGGAATATCGCCTTGTTTCACTTCCATATAATGTGAATGAATATCTTGGGGAACCTCATTTTTTTGTAGAGGAAACAAACATAAAGAAATATTACATCTTGCGGCTTAGGGATGTTTGCAAAAGCCTGCACATCAATTATACAGATTTATTTAACGAAATTTGCATAGGACCTCAGGCGCGAGTTACAAAAACTGTCCTTGCCGACTATTTTACTTCATCCGGGTTGGATGAATTGTGTGCAAAAATAAAAGTATCTGAGTGCCCTCTCAGAAGGTTTTAGGACTTGAGTTTACTGTTCCTGTGCGAGTAGCTTCTTGTAAGAATTTGTTTCTGCCGTAAGAAAGTCTAGGAAAGGCATTGCTGTTGACGAAACTGCATTTTCTTCAAACTCAACGTTTTTATAGATTGGCTGCAGGATAATCCTTATGAAGTCTTGTGCGCGTGTTTTTATTTCAAGGGCATCTTCATCAGGTCTTCCGCCCTTAGAAAAAGATTCCTCAAGAATCCTTTTGTATTCATCTGTCTTTTTATTTAATATGGTGTGTGCCTTTTCGCCGCTTTCAACAGTTATTTGCCTTGCTTCTCCATTTTTATCAAGTTTTACATGGCGTATCTCAGTACAGAAATCTTTGTATTCAAAATGCGGCTGTGTGGTAAATTCCGGGGTAATGCCTGAAATGATGACGGTATCTTCGTTTAGTTTTGCAATTTTTATGTTCTTAAGGTCTACGCCCCTCTGGTATGTTACAAGCCAGTCTATGATTGATAGCACTTCATCATAATTTTTGGATGGCATTTCTAAGAATTTTTTTATGGGATTTGAATAGTCTTCTTCGTTAAACTGTTCCCTTTGCTTTATTATGCCTTCCTGCCTGTAGTCACGGAAACACATTTTAAGTACATCCTGATATGTCACCATGTTGAAGGAAAGGTTTTCCAAAAGCATTATCTTTCGCTTGTAATCGTTTTTTTCTTTCTTTAATGAGTTTAGTTCCTGTTCTGTCTGTAACGATGTTTTTGATCCATCTGTTTCAAAATCCCGAAAGAGTTTTGTTATTATGAGTGTAAGCGGAATTGTAATCAGGCTGCATGTTACTGAAGATATTATAATGCCTGCAACAGAATGTCTGTATGCAAGAAATTCTATGGAAATGCATATTGTTATTATCATGCCTGTAAAAAGCCCTGCTGCTGCAAGCGTTTTTCCTGCCGTAAGAAGTGCTTTTTTTAACCATGTCATAAAACGACCAAACATATCTGCATTGTAACATTCTTTTTACTGCAGGTCTACAATGTTCAAAGGTCTTTCTATTCCAGTGCTTCGGCTGCAAGATTTGCATTTTTTTTGCTTTGCATGGCTTTTTCTTTCGTCGTACCAGGCAAATCTAGTGCCATCGTCTGCATCTGCTTTGTTTTATTCTGTTTTTGCAGCAGAACTTTTGCTGCCATAAGGATGTCTGTTGCTGCGTCGGAACGCACGTGCAAAAGCTGTGCAACATCTGCTTCCTGTGCTTCTGCAAGGGCTTTCAGGGTTCCATATTTTTTCATAAGCAGCTTATCCCTTTCTTTGCCAATGTGTGGTAATTTTACGAATGGGGATATTGTATTTTCCTTTGTCCTCAGCTCCTGATTACGACTTGTTGCAAATCGGTGTGTTTCATCTCGTACACGCTGTAATAGCCTTAGGGCATCGCTTCGTTTGGGAAGACATATTGGTTTTGAGGCGTAAGGCCGCCATATTTCTTCATCTCGTTTTGCAAGCCCTGCAATAGGAATGTCAATGCCAAGGGCTGTAATTACGCCGTGAACGGCGTTTACCTGTCCTATGCCTCCGTCTATTAGCAGTAAGTCTGGCAGTGGCTTTTTTTCATTGAGTAGTCGTGAATATCGTCTGGATGTTACTTCTCTCATTGAAGCAAAATCATCAATAATGCCGTTTGTTGTCTTAAGACGGAACTCCCTGTAATTTTTTTTGTCAGGATTTCCGTTGTAAAAGCTGATAAGGCTTGCAACCGGGAATTTTCCGCCTATATGGGCAATATCAAATCCTTCTATGCGTACTGGCAGGGTAGGTAAATTTAGGACTTTCTTAAGTTCTTCCATTGCCGGAAAGTCTCCTCGCTCTCTTACTCTTCTTATAATGTCTTCCCTTGCATTTTCCTGTGCCATGTTTGCCGCTGCTATATGCAGTTTTGCATGTGGCAGGTCTTCTTTTACGAGTACTATGTCCGTGTCGGTGCTGTATGCTTCTTTTAGCCAGCGTTTCATCAGTTCCATGCCGTCGCTGGTCATTACATAGATGTGAGGAGGAATGCTTTCTTTTTCAGTATAATATGCACCCATAAATTCTGGCAGGATTTCTGTATCTTCATTGAGCGTAATTGTCCTGTAGTTGTCTCTGCCCAGTAGTTTGCCTTCACGGATTTTAAGCACCGTAAAGCTTACAAGCTCTCCCTCGCGCCATGATGCAATGTAATCTCTGTCGTCTCCATCAAATCCTTCTACTATATTCTGGTTTTGAAGGACAGAAAGGGCTTTTAAACCGTCTCTTAGACGGGCTGCTTTTTCAAAATTAAGGGCTGCTGCTGCTGCTTTCATGTTATTTTCAAGCTTTTTTGTCGTTTCTTCTCCTTTACCCTCAAGTAACGATGAAATTTCATCGATAAATTCATTATAAGTGGATTCTTTGACGTTTTTGCAGCATGGAGCAAGACATCTTCCAATATGATAATACATGCATGGAGAAGTCCTTTCCCTAAATTTCTTGCAGTGACGTAACGGATATATTTCATAGAGTGTTTCTATGAATGTATCGAGTGCTGCTGCATCTGGGAATGGTCCGAAGTACAAGGAACCGTCCTGTATGACAGTTCTTGTCTTAAACAGCCTGGGATATTTTTCGCGGGTAATGCGGAGGACGGGATACGATTTTCCGTCTTTCAGGTTTATGTTGTACTTTGGTGTATGCTTTTTTATAAGATTGTTTTCTAATAAAAAGGCTTCATATTCATTGTTTGTAGTTATGTACTCTATGCTGCGGGCATGGCTTATCAGAAGCCTTGTCTTAATGTCTTTATTTCCGCTAAAATAGGAGGAAAGACGGTTTTTCAGGCTTTTTGCCTTGCCGACATATATTATAGTTCCTTCTGCATTGCGCCACATATAGACGCCGCTTTGAGAGGGGGCTTTAAGGGCGGTTTGATGCAATATCTCACGGGGGGTGAGTACCTGTGTAGATGCTTCAAAAGGAGTCGTTGATGATGAATTTTCATTTTTCTGGTCGTTTGTATGCATAATATAAAGAACGTTTCTATTATATCAATTTTTTGTCTTCTTTCAAATATAGTTTTATTTCCTGCCTATTCAGAAGAGCGTGTGATTACCCTTGGCGGAAAGTCTGGTTGGAATGATGTCGCTGTAACTGATAGAATTACTTCCGGAAACGGAAAGTATGGTTATCCATGCATGCAGCTTGATACCAACAGCCGTGCAATATCAGAGGATACCGACTTGCTTTTGGATTTTGAAGGCGATATGCCTGTTGACAGGGCTGGTAACTATGATGTCGTTTCAAATAATTCTATTTCCTCTCGAAAGTCTAAGATGGGAAAAGGTTCTGGCCTTATCCGTGGAAACGGAGGAATCCGCCTTCACGGAAAGTCAAATTCTCTTTTTGGCACTCCTGGGCAGACAGGTTCTTTTCTGATTGAATTCTGGCTGAATCCTTATATTGCGGAAAACGGTGAGACTGTATTTTCATGGAGGTCTTCACGTACTGTTCAGGATTCTCCGCTTTACCAGATGATAAATGCCAGCTTTTACAGAAACCATCTGGAATGGATGTTTACAAATGTATTCAACGGTTATTCTGAAAATGGTGGTGTAATAACGATTGCTTCATACAGTACGATTATTCCTGACGTGTGGACTCATCATGCAATAACTTTTGATCAGGATACAGGTTTGCTTGAATACAGAATTAATGGAAAGCTGGAAGCTTTAAAATACATTACTTCTACAGGCAGTGAACGTGGAAGTGTATATCAGGCTATTCTTGGTGTTGCTGCTGACATGGATATTTCTCCTGCATATACGGGACTTATTGATGATTTCCGTATTCAGCGGGGGTGCAGGACGGATACTGCAGAAGAAATGCGGTATGATACGTTTCACAGAAATGGGGGTCGTTTTGAAACAAAGCCTATCATGGTTTCTCAGGAAGCGCAGCTTACAAAGATTGATGCTGTGCTGAGTGAGCCGGAAGAGACTTCTGTAGTAATGTATGTACGCAGTGGCGACAATTATTTTTTATGGAATGATACTTTTCCTGAATGGATTCCTGTTACAAATCATGCACAGATAAAAAATCAGAAGGGACTGTATTTTCAGGTTGCCGTCGATTTATTCCCTGATGGTAGCGGTTCTGTTTCGCCAGCTGTAATGCAGATAGATTTGCATTTTAAAGAAGAAGAAGCACCTCTTCCTCCTTTTAAAGTTTTTGCAGATGCAGGTGACGGAGAAGTTACGCTTACATGGTCTTATTCCCTTGATAATTCAACAGGAGGATATTACATCTATTATGGTGACCGCCCGGGTGAATATCTTTGCCGTGAAGCTGTTGAGGGAGAATCTCCTGTTGATGTCGGCAATGTGAACAAGATAAAGTT
Organism: uncultured Treponema sp.; assembly: GCA_947167345.1. Taxonomy (GTDB): domain Bacteria; phylum Spirochaetota; class Spirochaetia; order Treponematales; family Treponemataceae; genus Treponema_D. The sequence goes on along the minus strand of CAMVHR010000017.1, from coordinate 43,281 downwards.
TACTGGACTGACAAACGGTAAAATTTATTATTTTGCTATAGCTGCATATTCTAAAGTCAATAATAAAATAATGGGTGTCCTTTCAGAGGAAGTTTATGCCCGTCCGTTAAAAAAGTAAAAAAAAGAATTTTAGGGGATTATTATGGCTGATATGTCCGAATTGAGTTCAAATGATAAAGTTACCTTGAACCGTGCGAAAACTGCTATTCTTTCACGAGATTATGTTCTTGCAGAACAGCTGTTTAAAAATCTTCTTTTGAATGATGCTTCAAATATAGAGTTTCTTACAGAACTTGCAGATTTGTATGTAAAGAGTAACCGAGATTCTGAAGCACTTCCTGTATATCAGCAGATTCTTGAAATTGATCCAGAAAACCTGAACGCAATAAACAATCTTGGTTGCATTTACCGCAGGCTCAAACAGTTTAGGGATTCCATGTCTGTTCTTGAGCAGGGAATCATTATTGATGAAAATAATGTCCAGCTGTTTTATAATCTTGGACTGACTTATAAAGATTTGGGAAAAAACAATCGTGCTGTCCAGTGTTTTGAAATTGTCATAAGCCAAAATCCTAATGATGTTCTTGCATATAACAATCTTGGTTCAATTTATTTGCTTGAAAATCTGTATGAAAAGGCAATTCCTGTATTCCTTAAAGGCCTAAAGCAGGATCCAAACCATCCTGCCCTTCATTTAAATCTTGCTCGTGCATATCAGAAGCAGGGTGATGTTACAAAATCAATTCAGGAATATGAAGCTGCCTTGCGTGCTCGTCCGGGGTGGCTTGATGCTATTGACGGCTTTGCAGATTTGCTTCTTGAACGTTCTAATACTTCAAAAGCCCAGACTATTGTTGAAAATGCAATAAAGCTTAATCCTGAACATGCTGGAATGCATACAAAGATGGGGCGAGTCTATACCCAGCAGAGTTCTTATGACAAAGCTGAGTTTGAGTATGACAAGGCTCTTGCTCTGGAACCGGATAACGCGGATGCTTTGTCCGGGCTTGCAGAGGCTTATGAATCTGACGGTAAAATTATGGAAGCCTTGCATACCATGGAACGGTATGAAAAGCTTAAGCCTGAAAATCTGAAGATGCTTCAGCAGTATACTCATATTTTGCTTTCCGGCAATAAATTAAGTTCTGCTCACGAAAAAATAAAGCAGATTTGGTCAAGAAATCCTGACGATGTTCAGACTTTGAACTTGCTGGGGCAGTATTACATCTGTAATGGGGAAGAAGACAAGGCTGAAGGCTGTTTTGAACGCATAAATGTAATAGATCCTGATTATACTTTGCATTACCGTGAAAGTGCTTTGCGTTATAAACAGAAGGGTGAAGGTGAAAAGGCAGAAAAAAATCTTTTGAAATATCTTGATTCAAATGAAGATGATTCAAAGGCTTTGAATATGCTTGCATCTCATTATGAAGATCTTGAACGTTATGAAGATGCCCTTGGCCTGTATGAAAAACTTTCGGAAAAGGATGTTGGCAATACCTCTTACAAAAAAAGAGTGGAACGCATAAGCAATAAAATTTCTGGAGATGCTCTTGTAAAAGACAGTGGCAATGAAAATGCTGTGTTTAATAAAACTGGTGACAGTGTAAATATAAATCCTTTTGAAAATCCTATTGACGCAGATTTTGAAGCAGAAGGCGAACCTGCTCTGGAAGAAGAAATAGACGAACTTTCGCCAGAATATAGTTCTCCGCTTGATTTTGAAACACTTGCTGTTCAAGATGATGCAATATCTCCATTTGAAAATATTGATGATGAGATAATGGCAGATAATGTCCATGATGATGATTTTGATTCTCTGTTGCCAGAGACAGGACATCTTAAGGATGATGATGACTTTTTCAGAGAAAATTCATTTGGCAATCATTATTCTAGGCCAGAATCGGAAGATCATTTTCCGAATTTTGAATCAGAAGCTCTTGATGATGGTTATGACAGAAGTACTCCTATAGAACTTTCTGATGAAGTTGAGGAAGAAGAAGAACAGGTTGAAGAACCTGCTCCTGTAGAAAAAAAGGCTCCTCCAAAACCAAAAAATAAATCAAGACCAAGACCTGAACCTGTTTATGAGCCGGAAGAAGACTTTGAAGAGCTTGAACCTGAAGATGTTGAGCCAATATCTGCTGACGCACAACCGGCTGATGATGTTCTTGAAGAAGTTGAAGAACCTTTGGCAGAAGATGACACTTCTGAACTTGAAGAACTTGAATCTTCTGATGAGACAGAGGAAACTGAAGAAAACGAAGAAGATGATTCTACTGACTATGAAGAATCTGTTGAAGAAATAGCTCCTGAAGAAGAAGAAATAGAAACTCTTGAGGAATTCAATTCTGAGCCTGATGATCTTGATGAAGATGAAGAAGGCTTTGATGAAATTGTTGCTCCTGAGCCTGAAGAAATTGACTCAGTTTCGTTGCTTGATAATATTGATAGTGAAAACTTTGATTCATTGGAAGAAGAAATCCCTTCTGAATCTGAAGAATTGCAGATGCTGCCAACTGTAGAGTCTCAGCTGGCTGATATTGATTCTGAAGAGGAAGACCTTCAGAAATTTGAATCTATGCAGGATGATTCTTCTTCTGCCGGTAATACTGTTGCAGAAATCAAAGATGCAATAAATGACTATTCTGCATACGAGAAATATAAGAAACTTTCAGATTTGTTTATCCATCTTAAGTCATTGGTTTCATTCCTTCCTGATTCAGACAGACTTAAGTTCATGAGAAGCAAAGAGCGTCTTCAGCTTGAATATATTATTTCTAGATTACAGGGAAAGCCTGGACTCTTTTCCGTATGTGATGCATGTCGCCGAGAGCTGGAAGATGATGCCAGCTTTATGGATATGGATGATGAAGGCAATAACGGTGGCAGAAAGCTTGTTAAGACTGTACTTGAACATATACAGTCAATGACAAGGGACATCGACGACTATGAAATCGCAGATACCCTTGACAGTCAGATTACTGAATTGTTGCAAAAGCTGTAATGAGCAGCTTATAATCTGAAAATTTTTGAGTTGGTAAGGACTTCATTGCCTTGAGGTGTAATAAGGACATCATTTTCAAGGCGTGTTCCTCCCAATTTTGCATCGTATAGTCCAGGTTCCAGTGTTATGATGTTTCCTGGCATGAATTTCATTTGTTCATCTGTTCTTTTTGAAACAAAGGGTGCTTCGTGTATTTCAAGTCCTGTTCCGTGTCCAAGTCCGTGAGGCATTGACAGCCCCTCTTCTGCAAAAATCTCATCAGCTTTTTTTACAGCTTCCCTTATGCAATGATCCGGGGTGTATAGTTTAAGACATTCGTCTGCAGCCTTTTGTACCAGTTCAAGTAGCTTTTCCTGTTGAGCAGAAAGTTTTCCTCTTGCCACTGTTATAGTGCAGTCGCTTGCGTAGCCTTCGTAACATACACCATAGTCTAGAATTGAAAGTCCTTCAGTTCCCCAGCTGCCGTTCGTGTAGCCTGGAAATGCATGAATTGCAAATGAGCGTTGAGGACCTGCTGCCAGAGTATCAAAGCTAGTTTTTTCACATCCGTGTGCCCTAAGTTCTTTTTCTACATATAGTGCAACATCACTTTCTGTCTTAAAAGTTCCTTTGCTAAGATATCTTATGATTTGCTCTGTCATGCCGTCTGTAATTTTACATGCCTTTCTTGTACATTCTATTTCGTAGTCATCTTTTATAGCTCGTAGTGATTCAACTTTTTGATGTATGGAATTTTCCTTACACTCAACTGTCCAGCCTTTCAATTCTGCAACATATTTTTCATAAAGCAGATGCGAGGTAAACGGTGAAATCGCTACATGAGGATTTGAATTCCCTTTAAATTGTTCTAGTGTCTTTGAGACTGCCAGTGTATTTGACCTTCCGTATTCTGTATATGGAACAACTTTGTCTGCATGAGCCTTAAGGGCTGCAAGGTTTTCGTCCCAGGGAATCAGGATGCTTGTTCTGTCTGCCAGTAGTACAAGTACTGCATCGCTTGGATGTCCTGTAAGATATCTTACGGCAACATCTCTTCTTTCTTCGCTGTCTTCAAAAACGGCTGCAGAAAGATTTGTTTCGTTTAGGTAATCGTAGAGTTTTTCCCTTCTGTTTCTGTAGATTGAATCTAAATTATTCATGTCTGAGTTTCTCCTTGAGTGCTTTTATGAGTGGGTCTTTTGTAATGACCAGAAGTATTAGTCCGACAGCTCCGAACATACATGCCGTGATGCACAACGGCAGTCCTTGTGAAATGAGCCTGTTTCTACCACTGAATGCAGAAATTATGTGAGTTTTCAAAAAGTATACCGGTACTGATGCCATTGCAGAAAATAGAGTAATCCTGAACATGTAGATGATAGCCGGTTTGAGTACGGTTGATACATGTATTGCCGGGTTATGCTTTAAAAATACAAACAGAAGAATCATGTTTGCAATGCTTGCAACAGTGAGGGCGAGGGCAATGCCTTTTCCTCCCATGGATTTTGAAAGAACGTATGCAAGTATTATGTTTACCGAAAAATTTGCTAGCCCTGCAACGGTTGGGCTTTTTGTGTCTTGCTGTGCATAAAATGCCGGTGCTGTAATTCTGTTCACGGCAATAAAAAATAGTCCGATGATGTGGCAGCTGAACACCTGCTGCGTCATCTGTATGGAATCGGCATTGAACCTTCCGCTTGCGAAAATCAATGTAATGATGTTTTCTTTCATTAAAAGCGAATAAAATGTAATAGGAATTGCAATAACCGCCATGATGTTTATTGAAAGAGTGAGCATTTTGCAAAAGTCGTCCCAATACTGCTTCTGCACAAAGCCTGTAAGGTCTGGAAGAATGACAGTTCCTATTGTTACTGCACAAATTCCCAAAATCAGTTCCTGCAGTCGGAGCGAATACTGTATGCTTGAATATACTCCTTCTCCGGCTCTTGTTGCCAGTGCTGAAGATACTATGTCGTTCAGTTGATATGCTGCCATTCCTATGATTGTTGGACCAATCAAACGTAGTACCGTTCTTGTGTGTTCATTTGTAAAGGCTTTTTTTATTGATGTAAATGTGAACTTCCAGTTATTTTTTAAAATGAACGGAATCTGAAACAGCGCCTGAATGCATCCGCCTGTTATGACTCCTACTGCCATTGCCCTTGCCGGATTTTTCAGGTGCGGTGCAAAAAGGTATGTGAAAATAATTACTATTGAATTGAACAGTATAGGAGTAAAGCCTGATGGTGAAAATATTTTTAATCCATTAAGAATGCCCTGAAAGAGGGCTGCAATGGATATTACAATCAGGTATGGAAACATAATCCTTGTTAAGACAATGGATTCTTCCATTGCCATGGAGTATTTGTTGCTGAAGAATATTTTTAGTATCTGTGGAGTAAAAATCATTCCCAGAGAGACAAACAGTACTGTAAGGAATGTTACCAGTGTAAATGTTGCATTTATAAAGTCCTGGGTAATTTTCTTTTGCGCATCGTTGTCAGAGGCAGAAGAATTTGTTTCCAGAAGTTTTTTAAAAGTCGGAATGAATGCAACGGAAACGGAATTTTCTGCAAAAAGTCTTCTGAAAAAATTTGGAACTTGAAATGCTATGCCGAATGCATCGCTTAATGCTGATGTTCCAAGAAATCGGGCTTTTGTCATTTCCCGAATCAATCCTAGTATTCTGGAGCATAGTGTCAGAAACGATAGGGAAAGTCCCTTTGCAAGCAATGATTGTGTTTTTTTCATAGCCTTAAGGATATTACTTTCCCTTGTAAAAATCTAGTATATGGACTCTGTTAGAATATCATTCGCAGGCTGAATGCTGCAGAAGGAATGTTGTATATGATGTCGTAACATCCGCTGAATGTCAGCGAAATTATAGCTATGTCTAGTCCTAATCCTCCGTATATTTGAGGCCTTACGTTCTGTGAAAAAGGTGAATTCAGTTCACCAGAGAAACGTTTCGGCAGAATGTTCCATTTAATGGCATTTGCTATATCCGCATCTCCGCTTTTATCAAGAACTTTTTCCCAGTTTGCATCGACGCTCCACTTTATGGTGGAACGTCCGAAAAGAAGCCTTGCTCCTGCAAAAGGAACGAAAACAAGCATTTTCGCCGAAGCCTGTGCACCTACATAGAATGTAGCTGTCGTGAAATCAAGTTTTGCCTTTGCCGTATCATCAGATATTTTGACTCCTCCGTTATTGTAAGCAGCACCTGCGATTGCACTTACAGTCAGATGGTAGTCTGTCTTGTTTGCAATAAAAGCATATCTCACGTCACCGCCAATGCTTATAAAATTGAATGAACTGCCATCAAGAGCATCATCTATTGGATTTATGTTTGTTGTATCTATGGTACAGAAGTTTAGTCCGACATCAAGAGGAATTGGAAATGCTCCAATTCTTGCATCAAGGGCGATTGTTGGCATGAAAAGCGTCCTTGGAAAGTCTTTTATGTCCATGCCGAGTGCTGATGCTGTATCGAGCAGGCATCCTATGTCGAGTTTTGTAATTCCGGTATTGATGCCTCCTCCGACTTTCTTGTATTTTACGTCTTTTCCCTGATTTTCTCCGAATTTGTTGTATGAAAGTAGTGCAGAAGCCCATACATTCTGCTGCATCTGTGTGTTTGGAAATACATCTTTCAATACTTCCATAAAGTCTTCAATGCCATTTTTTGAAGTTGTATAGGGATTTGCAACGTCCATCTTTGAGTATGCGTCAAGGAGGGAATTTTGTATGGATGTCATCTGAGATGCTGTAACGTTGTTGTCCTGAAGGGCTTTTTCAATTTGAGACCTGTTCTGTTCAATGATGCTGACTAAATCCGAAGGAATGTTTATTGTAAATCCATTTAGCGTCATTGTTGTTGTAGGTACGGCAAACATCATTGAGAAACTTGAAGCAATCAGTAATGAAATTGCCACTAAAAATTTTACTGCTGGTAGCTTGTGTAATATTGCCTGCATTTTTTCACTCCAAAACTTTATATAATTTAATTCTACTTTTATTTTAGGATATTACCTGTAGTATGTCAAATTCTTATATGTATTTTGAGATTTTTTCCATATAGTTGCAAAAATTGTTTTTAAAGTTTAGAATAGAAGCGATTATCTTTTATTTGGTGGATTCTTGATGGAAATTAAGCCTGATTCATTTTCTTCTATAAAACCTGTCATAAAACCAATCCGTATGGGTATAGATGTAGGTTCAACGACTGTAAAGGTTGTTGTTTTGGGGGAGAAAGATGAACTTTTGTACGGTGTTTATGAGCGGCATCGTGCTGATATACGAAATACTATAATTACAGTTGTAAATAAAGCTTTTGATGAACTGGAAGGTAAGTTCCCTTATGGTAAAAATCAGACAATCAGTGTAAAAGTAACGGGATCTGGAGGACTTTCTGTTTCTCACTGGCTTAATATACCTTTTATTCAAGAAGTTGTTGCTGCAACAACTGCCGTCCGCAAACTTATTCCTAAAACAGATGTTGTTATAGAGCTTGGCGGTGAAGATGCAAAAATAACGTACTTCAAAGGCGGAGTAGAGCAGCGCATGAACGGTACTTGTGCAGGTGGAACAGGTGCTTTTATCGATCAGATGGCAGCTTTGCTTGAGACTGATGCAATTGGTCTTAATGAGCTTGCTAAAAATGCTTCTACCATATATCCAATTGCTGCACGTTGCGGTGTATTTGCTAAAACTGACATTCAGCCGCTTATAAATGAAGGTGCACGCCGCGAAGACATTGCCGCTTCTATTTTTCAGTCAATTGTAACACAGACTGTTTCGGGACTTGCATGTGGTAAGCCTATAAGAGGTAATGTTGCTTTTTTGGGTGGGCCTTTGCACTTTTTGGATCAGCTTAGACACCGTTTTATTGTTACCCTTAAATTAAAAGATGATGAGGCGATTGTACCTGAGAACAGTCAGTTGTTTGTTGCCGCTGGTGCTGCCTATTCTGCAGAAAGGGAAATAAAATGCCTTTCCCCTGAAAAGGAAAAAGAAGTTTCGTTTCCTACTCTAGAAGAATTTAGAAACAGTCTGAAGAATCTTGTTGGTGCAGAAATGCAGGAAGTTCAAAGACTTGAACCTTTGTTTAAGTCTCAGGAAGAACTTGATGCCTTTAATGCACGGCACGAGCAGGAAGTGGCTCAGTCTGCAGATTTAAAGTCGGCAACAGGGCCTGTTTTTCTTGGTCTTGATGCTGGTTCTACAACAACAAAAGCTGTCCTTACAGATACAAAAGGAAGAATCCTTTGGAAATTCTATGATGTAAATGCCGGTAATCCTGTAAACCTTGCTGTAAAGGTTCTGAAGGACTTGTACAAAATACTTCCTAAAGACTGCTACATTGCACGTTCCGTGTCTACAGGCTATGGAGAGGCTCTTTTTCAGGCTGCTCTGGGAGTTGACAGTGGTGAAGTTGAAACAATAACTCATTACCGAGCTGCTGATTTCTTTGTGCCTGGTGTTGAATTCCTGCTGGATATTGGTGGACAGGACATGAAATGTCTTCGCATGAAAGATGGAGCGATTACATCCATACAATTGAATGAAGCCTGTTCGTCCGGATGCGGAAGTTTTCTTGATAATTTTGCCCATACAATGGGCATGAATGTACAACAGTTTTCAAAACTGGCTCTTCTTGCGGAAAAGCCAGTGGATCTTGGTACTCGTTGTACAGTGTTTATGAACAGTCGCGTAAAGCAGGCTCAGAAAGAAGGTGCTTCTGTTGCAGACATTTCTGCTGGTCTATCATATTCTGTCATAAAGAATGCTCTGTTTAAGGTCATTAAACTTCGAAATGCTGCGGAAATAGGAAAAAAAGTCGTTGTGCAGGGTGGAACTTTTAACAATGATGCTGTTTTGCGTGCATTTGAAAAGATTGCAGGTGTTAATGTATTCCGCCCTAATGTTGCTGGCTTGATGGGGGCCTATGGTTCTGCACTTATTGCTCAGGATCAGTGGGAAGATTTACGCCGTCCTAAGCCAGGAGAACCTGATCAGACTCCGAAATTTGTAAAGAGTAATATAGCTACTCTTGAACAGCTGGAAACGTTTAATGTCAGCCTAGAACTTAAACGTTGCGGAAAATGTTCAAATAACTGTCTGCTTACTATCAATACTTTTACATCTGGTTCTGTTGCCCGTAAGTTTGTTACTGGCAATCGCTGTGAGCGAGGTGCGGAACTTGGTGCTGATGCAAAGGTTGTCGATGCAAGTAATAAGGAAAATACTCAGGCAGGCGACGAAGATAACAAGAATCTTCCGAACCTGTTTGACTGGAAGTACAAGAGGCTTTTTGCCCATTACGTGCCGCTTAAGGCCGAAGAAGCTCCTTTTGGAGATGTAGGTCTGCCTCGTGTCCTTAACATGTATGAGAATTACCCTTTATGGTTTACATTCTTTACTAAATTAGGATTCAGGGTTCGTCTTTCTCCTCGTTCTAGTCGCGGAGTATACGAGAAAGGATTGGAGACCATTCCTTCTGAATCAGTCTGCTACCCTGGTAAGATTGCTCATGGACATGTAAAAAGCCTTTTGCAGATGGGGTGCAAATTCATATTCTATCCGTGTGCTCCGTATGAAAAAATCGAGGATTCCGGGGCTGGTAATCATTACAATTGTCCTGTAGTGACAAGTTATCCTGAAGTATTGAGAAATAATGTTGAGGAACTTCGTCAGGATTCTTCCGTTCTGTTTATGGATCCGTTCTTGCCGATTTATGACAAGCCACGTCTTGCTGAGCGCTTGTATGAAGAGTTGAGCAAGCATTTTAAGGTTTCAAAAAAACAGGTTGATGAAGCTGTAAATGCTGCGTGGAATGAGCAGGAAAGCTTTAGAAAAGAAGTTCAGGCTAAGGGTGAAGAAGCCATAGAGGAAATGATTGTTCATGGCGCTAACGGCATTGTACTTTCGGGGCGTCCATATCACCTTGACCCTGAAATTAATCATGGTATTCCTGAAATGATTCATGGTCTTGGACTTGCTGTGTTTACAGAGGATTCTGTCGCCCATCTTGGTGCAATCGAACGACCTTTAAGGGTTGTAGATCAGTGGACGTATCATAACCGTCTGTACAGAGCCGCTTCATTTGTCAGCGGTATGCCAAACCTTGAGCTCATTCAACTAACTTCGTTCGGATGTGGACTTGATGCCGTTACTTCTGATCAGGTTGATGAAATTCTTCGGTCGAAGTCTCGTGCATATACATTGATTAAGATAGATGAAGTAAACAATCTGGGAGCTGTGCGCATACGTATTCGTTCCCTTATTGCCGCCGTAAAGGCTCGTGAAAGAAATCATAAAAAACTGTCCGTAAAGTCTGCTGCATATAAGCGTCAGGTATTTACGAAAGAAATGAAATACAAGTACACGATTCTTGCTCCTCAGATGAGTCCTATTCACTTTAAGTTTGTGAAAAAGGCTTTTGAGTATTCAGGATATAATTTTGTTATTCTTGATGCTGTAGATCCGAAAGCAGTTGATACTGGATTGAAATATGTCAATAACGATGCCTGTTATCCTTCTATTTTGGTTGCAGGGCAAATGATTGCAGCATTGCAAAGCGGAAAGTATGATTTAAACAAGACTAGTCTTCTTATTTCGCAGACTGGTGGTGGATGCCGTGCAACGAATTACATTGGCTTTATCCGTCGGGCACTTAATGATGCAGGTCTTGGACATATTCCGGTTATATCTCTAAGTGCTCAGGGGTTTGAGAAGAATCCTGGATTTAAGATTTCTCTTGGCCTTGTAAACCGTTCCATGTGTGCCTTGATGCTTGGTGATATTTTGATGCGCTGCCTTTATAGGACAAGGCCTTATGAAGCTGTGCCTGGCAGTGCAAATGCTCTTTATGGACGATGGAATGCAAAAATAGAGCGTGCTCTAAAATCTATAAATATCTTTTCATACCATCATATTATAAAGAAGATGATAAGGGATTTTGATGCATTACCTCTACTTCCTGTAAAAAAGCCTAGAGTTGGTGTTGTAGGAGAAATTCTTGTAAAATTCCATCCGACTGCAAATAATCAGATTGTAGAAACAATAGAAAAAGAGGGCGCAGAATGTGTCATGCCTGATTTGGCTGATTTCCTTTTCTATTCGTTCAGCACGGGAATATTCCGCCATCAGGAGCTTGCTTTTCCAAAAAAGACTGAGCGTAATGCCAGACTTTTTGTGTGGCTTTTGGAACGCTACCGCTCATTTATGAAAAAACAGTTGAAAAAGAGCCGTCGATTCGAGCCTCCTGCAATCATTTATACTCTTATGAATGGTGTAAATGATATTGTTCAGCTTGGAAACATTACAGGTGAAGGATGGTTCCTTACAGCTGAAATGGTTGAGCTTATAAAGAGTGGAGTAATAAATATTGCCTGTGTTCAGCCTTTTGCCTGTCTTCCTAACCATATTACAGGTAAGGGAATGATTAAGGAGTTGCGACGCCGGTATCCGGGGACAAATATCTCTGCCATAGACTATGATCCTGGTTCGAGCGAAGTTAACCAGTTGAACAGGTTGAAACTTTTGCTTAGCAATGCTCCTGCCGGAAAACATCCTGATGAAGGTTCTGACGGCATGATTCATAATCCTGATGGTTCTGTCATAAAGCCTGAAATTCAGCTCGCCTCAGGTGCTGCTGTTTTGGAAGATACAGAACCTGTAAAAGAAAGCGAAATACCTGTCGCAGGCGTTATTGGAGGACAGTAATATGAAAAAGGGTTTGTCGTTTATAATTTTGTTTTTATTGACGCTCGTTCCTGTTTTTGCGGATTATACAAAGTCAGGAATTCCTGATTCAACGGAAATAAGGAAGCAGCTTGTGCAGACATGGTTTACCGCTCCTGTTCCTGATGTCCGCGAAAAATCTCCGGAACTGATTGAAGACGGTATTGGAAATGAATTTCAAGTGCGTGCAGAGGAATCTGACGGAGAACTTGCCATTATTGTTGCTCCTAAGACATTTATTAATTTTACATATAGTACTGACATTTCAGGAACTGAACATGTAGAAAAAACAGCAAGGTATTCCAAGACTACTCCAGGTAGTTGGATCCTTTATCGTAATGGCAAGACAGGAAAGCCTCTGCGTGTCAGGCTGTATTTTAACAATGATTCTGATGTCTATGTGGAATTTAGAGATAATACTCCGAAGCTGTATGCTGATATGGTTGTATGTAATGCTTATATAGCACGTTCCATACCTGTAGGTTTTTCTTTAAAAAAACTTTATACAACTTCATTCGATGCCCTTGTCAATATGACAAAACGTTCTTTGCCTTGGTGGCAGGTAAATGTTGTTCCTGATCAGTACCATTCTGTGTTGCAGATGGCAAAGCTTGTTAGGACTTATCTTAAACGGATATATTATCAGGAAGATGCATGTTACAATGAAAATGAAGAACTTTATAGCATAGAAAATAATGAGCCTTTTAAGGCCAATACAAACGATTCTGCTAAAAATGCTGCCATTGATTCTGCTGTTAGTTCTGCTGTAAGCAAGGGCTTTCTTGTAATGAGTGGACCTGGTTTTTTGAAGTGGATTACCGATGGCATTGTTAAGACTTCGACAGGGCGAAATACAAAAATTGAGGATCTTGTTGTTCCTACTGTAAACTATAACAGTCTTGGTAAGAATGGCGTAATTTCTCAGAACTGGAATCTTTCTTTTACTTTGGACTGGTGTCGTAATTTGGCTGTAGAGGCATTGAATGCCCGTTCAAGCAAGCGCAGATATACATATACTATGGGGGCAAAAGACGTTACTGGTGTTGACGTAAGAATATCTCCTTTTGTAGCAGATATTTCGGATGGAAATCTCTTGCAGTCTACAGGATATAGTGTTGATACTGGCTATTCATTGCGGGAGCTGAAAGGTCTTTTGTATATTCTTGCAGCGACAGAGCCACGACATTTTTATTTTGCAGCAATAAAGCAGCATTCTGTTGATAAACCTGAAAATGCTGCGTTTACAAATTGTGCTGTGCTGTTTCCTTTTTTTGACGGAAGAGGAAAATTTGACTGCATAGTTTATGAGATGGGAAAGGAACTTACTCTTTCTGATTTTATAAAGGCTCATGAAGATTCCTTTATTCATCTGGAACGTGTAGAAGCTACGGATTACTTTAGTCCTATGGTAAAATAATAATAGACAGGCTTACTTAATATCATTATACTTATTCCTATGTATAATGATATTAAAGCAATAGCATTTGATATTGACGGTACTCTGTATCCTTCCTGGCATTTATATATACGGATTGCCGGTTACTTTATTCATCATATTCAGTTTTTCCTAAAATATAATAAAGTTCGTCACATTTTGCATCATACGGCACCATTGCCAGATTTTTTTGAATATCAGGCACGACTTCTTGCAGAAGAGATGCATGTTACAACAGACTTTGCAAAGGATCAGATAAATGAAATTTGCTATGAGGGCTTGAAGCCTTACTTTGTTGAAATAAAGCCGTATTCAAATGTGTATCAGACAATCTGTGCCTTTAAGGCTGCTGGACTGAAAATAGGCATTCTGTCTGATTTTCCTCCTGAGCAGAAGGGACGCTTGTGGGGATTGCGTTCTTTGTGCGATGTTTGTATCGGTTCAGAGGAGTCTGGGGCTTTAAAACCTTCAATTTATCCGTTTGCAATTCTGTCTGAAAAGCTTGGCGTAAAGCCTGAACAGATCCTGTATGTGGGAAATAGTGTGAAATATGACATTATGGGGGCAAAGAATTCTGGCATGAAAACAGCTTATTTACTTAAAGGTTTTAGAAAAATCTTTAATATCAAGTGTCCTCATGCAGATATTTCTTTTAAAAATTATCGTCAGCTAAAGAATATTGTATTAAAATAGACAAAATGTAGAATTATATGTTATAATTATTGATATTTTTGGGTGGGGAAATAAAAAGTGATTGTTCTTGGCATTATTGTATCCGTCGTACTGTCGGCTGCGCTATCTGTGGGATTGAGGCGTATGGACAGAAATGAAAGTTCGATGGAAAAAGTAAAGAAGTATGCTGAAAAGTGTAAATCTGATCTTGAGCAGAAATTCAAGGAAAAAGAAGCTCTTGTAGACAGCCGCTCAAGCGAGTTTGAAAAACTGGACATTCAGGCTAAGGGTGCTTTGAAGCGTATTGAAGATCAGTTGAATGAAGTAAGGGCAAACTCTGACGATCTTCAAGTAATCATTGATAACATGAAAAACATCGGAGACAAGATTTCTTCCTATGATAGTCTTGTAAAGAATCTGATGGAAATGACGGTTGCCGTTGAACAGAATCTTGAAAATGTAAAAAAAGAAGCCGATACAATTGAAAAATTTAATTCTCGTCTTATTACGCAGCAGAAAACCGTTGATGCCTTAGACCGTAAGATTGCAGATTTGCCTAAGCGTTTTACGGATAAAAACGTAGAACAGCTTGAATCAATAAAGCAGGGGCTTTTGGAAGAATATGAGGCTCGTGCAAATGCTATTAATGAGTCTACCCAAAAATATGTTGAAACTAATAATAGCATAATGGAAAAGATTGCTTCTGACATTCAGAATGCATATTCAAATGCTGCTCATAATGCTGAAGAACTGGAAGAACTTTCTTTTAAAGAACTTCAGAAGCGTTCTGAAGACAGAAAAAAAGAAGTTATAGATTCTCTTGAAGCGGAAGCCAGTCGCCTTATAGGTTTTATTGAAAACAAAATTCAGGCAGTTCAGAAAAATCTTGTTGAAAAGACAAAGGCTTTTGATAATAGTTTTGAAGAAAAATCTGAGGAACTTTCTGCATTTGTAGAGGAGCGTACTGAATCCCTGAATCTTGATTTGGAAGAAAAACTAAATCGTTTGAACGATGTTGTTGCCGAACGTACTGGAGTTATGGACTCTTCTTTCGGCGATAAAATCCGTTCTCTTGAAGATTTGTATCACAGCAGGGCAGAAGAACTTGAAAACTCCTGCAATTCAATCATTGACGATATAAAAAACAGTCTTGCTGAAAAAACAAATACTATCATGTCATCTGTCGAAAACAGCGCTCAGTCCATGTCCACATCTTCTTCTGAAAAGATTCAGAGCCTTTATGCAGCATTTGAAGAACGTGCTTCTTCCATTGAGAGCAATATTAATGAGATTACAACGAACCTTCAGTCTCAGCTTGGTGGGAAAAGTGCTGCTCTTGAAAGCTCTATAAATACATCAACGGCAAATTTGCATGAAGAGTTAAATAGAAAAATTAATGAAATTACAGAATCTGTATCTGGTGTAACAGATTCCCTTCAGTCGCAGCTGAAAGATGCTGTTTCTCGCTGGAATTCAGAACTCGAAGGAAAATCTTCTGAGTTTGAAACTTCTATAAATGAAATGGAACATAATCTTGCAGCAGAATTTGCAGAAAAGACATCATCTGCTAAAGACTCCATAAATGCAATTATTTCTACTTTACAGTCAAATCTTAAGGCCGAGTCTACTTCGTTGGAGGGTACTGTAAATGCAATGTCTGCTGATTTTAACGCACGTGTCTCTCAGGTCAAAAATGAATTTGATGATAAGTCTAAGGAAATAGAACTTGCAATAAATGCTGTTACTGCAGATTTGCAAGATAAGTTGAGCGATAAAACTTCTGTACTGGATAATTCAATTATATCAATGACAACGGATTTACAGAATCAGTTGAGAGAGCGTATATCTTCTATTGAGACTGAGTCTACTCAGAAAATTGATTCTCTGAATGCAACTCTAGAGGATGTTTCTGCTCGCGTTCAGAATTTCTTTGATGAAAAGACTTCTGGATTGTCAGAAGAGTTTACGGCTAAGACTGATGAGCTTGAGAAGAATTTGAATCAGAGGACTGATAATATTGCGCAGGCTCTGTCAATAAAAACTGATAACCTTGTTTCTTTGTTTAATGACCGTTCTGGTAAACTTGATGAAAGTGTAAAGACCCGTCTTTCTGATATGGAAAATCTGTTTAATAGAAAAATAGAAGAGTTGCAGAATAAGGCAGCCGTTATTAATGAACAGATTTCAAGCAAGACTTCTGGTCTTGAAGATGAAGTTATGAAAGAACTTGCTTCAATGACAGAAAAAGTAAATTCCGTTACGGACGGCATCCGTAAGCAGACTGCTGTTGTTATAAATACATACACAAAAGAATATGAAAACTATAATAATGAATTGAACGGAAGGGCTGATTCTATCCGCAATAATCTTGAAACCCGATTGTCAGAACTTGATTCTGCTACAAATTCTAGAATTAATGAATTGACTGCAGAAGTTGACAGTAAAATAAAGGATATAAATAATTTCATGGAGTCAATAACTAATAAGCTGGACGGAGAAACCTCTTCGCTGCATGAGAATGTTCTCTCTCAGCTTGAAACGACTCTGAATGATATACGGGAAAAGACTTCTGCCGCTGTAGAACGCTACACGGAAGAAGCTGAAAATTATACGCAGCTTGTTGACACACGCACAGGTGCTTTGCATAGTACCCTTGATGAAAAACTTGGTAGCCTTGAAGATGATATTCAGCATAAGACTGCTTATCTTGAAGATATGATGAAGCAGAAAACTGATGGTATTGAGCAGGCTGTAAAAGAGAGAACTGATAATCTTGAAAACTCTGTGCAGAGCAGGACAACTGAGCTTGAGAATATTCTGAATGAGAAGTTGTCTGCATTCAAGTCTGATTTTGATTCACATTCAGATGCTCTTTTTACGCATTATAAAGAAACCTCTGATGATATTGAGCAACAATTTAACGCTAGGGCAGAAAATCTTTGTGCAGATTTGGATAACAGATTTGCAGAATTTGAGAATTCCATGAATGGCAGAAACTCTTCATTTAATGAAGAAGTTACAGCGCGCTTTGATAAAATGGATGCTGCCGTTCAGGAAGCAAATGAACGGATGAAGGAACAGACAGAGGACTTTGAAAAAACTGTTAATCAAAGGCTTATTGATTTTGCTGATGGTATTACTTCTCGTGCAGATGAAGCATTTGCTCACTATAGCGAGCAGGCAGAAACGTATGTTGACAGAATAGAGTCTGAAACCCAATCTCTTAAGGAATCTTTTGATGAAAAGGTTCTTTCTGTTTCTCAGCAAATTGATTCTGTTGCTTCAGATATTGAAAACAAGTCGGATTCTTTGCTTGAACAGTACAGGGAAACAACGGCTGATATTGAACAGCAGTTTAATGACAAGACGAATGCAATACGCTCTGCTTTGGAAGAACGTATTGCTGGATTTGAAAATGATATGAACAGCAGGGCTTCTTCGTTTGAGACAAGACTTACTGATGTTTCGCAATCAATTACAGAGCGTACAGAAAAGGCTGTTGCTGATTATAATGAACAGGCTTCCGGTTATGTTGGAAAGATAGAAGAAGAAACTCAGATTTTGCATAAGTCTCTGGAGGATTCTGTTACAGACATGCATGAAAGCATGGATGCAAAACTGAAAGAAGTTTCTGAAAAAATAGAATTTGTTTCTTCTAGCATTCAGAGCAAGGCTGATTCTCTTGAAAAGTCAATAGCAGAGCGTGTTGATGAAATAAAAACGAGTATAAATGCTGAAGCGGATGCTGCATTTGACAAATATAAAAAGAACGCAGATGTCTATTTAAAGAATATCGATGATTATACTGGAAACTTGCAGAGTACTCTTAAACTCAAGAAAGATGATCTTGAGAAGAGGGTTAACGATTTTTCTAATGACATGAATGCCATTATTTCTGCAAAGACTACGCAGCTGAATGATACATTTAATGAACGTACAAACAGCATCAGTACTGATTTGAATGGACGAATTGCATCTTTAAGCAGTTCTCTTATTACTCGTGCTCAGGATCTTGATTCTACATTGAATGAAAAAATAGATTTGCTTTCATCTTCTGTTGATGACAGGACACGGGAACTGGATGATACTGTAAGTTCTTCTATTGCGGCATTGAATGCTCGTCTTGAATCAAATGTAAAGACATTCTCGGCAAGTTTGAATGACTCTATTGGAAATTTAAGTTCTATATTGGATCAGAAGACAAAGAACCTTGATTTTGATATGACTTCAAAGTATTCAGAACTTAATGATAAACTTGAAAGTCAGACAAAAGCTCTTGATTCTGATGTCACCGGCATTATTAATCGGTTGAATGAAGAACTTTCTTTGAAATCTGAATCAATTGGAAAAGATGTCCTTGAAAAGGTTGAAAGTCTTTCTGTGTCAATTGGAAAGAAAGAAAAGTCTTTGAATGATGAAGTTGATGCACTCATTCAGTCTTTGTCTGAATCTGTAAAAGAAAAGTCTCAGCAGATGGATGATGATATTGCTCGTAAAATTTCTGAAGTGACATCTGAATTCAACGATAAGACAAAGACTCTTGATGATGATATAAAAAATGCTGTTGATTCTCTGATAAACAGCTATAGTGATCAGATTAACGGAGTTTCTTCAAATCTTAATGAAAGAGTAAAGTCTCTTGAAGATGGTGTGACAGAAAGACTTGAAAATATTTCTTCTTCAGTAGACGAAAGGGTTTCTTCTGTAGAAGAAAAATCAGATGCTCTCCTGACATCTGTAAATGAAAAGGTTGATACTCTGAATGCAGAATATGATGAGCGGATTGCTCAGCTTGAAGCTTCAATGTCAGAAAAGGCTTCTGCTATTGATTCTGAATGCAACAGCCGTATTTCCCAGATTGAAGAA
Source organism: uncultured Treponema sp. (assembly GCA_947167345.1). GTDB lineage: Bacteria > Spirochaetota > Spirochaetia > Treponematales > Treponemataceae > Treponema_D. The sequence continues at coordinate 24,577 of CAMVHR010000017.1, read as the reverse complement.
AACTGTATGCAAAAAGCTGATTCTGTTGATTCAGGATGTCGAGAACATATTGATTCTTTGTATTCTGAACTGAATTCTAAGATTGGAAATGTTGATTCTAATTTGAGTGATCGCATTGAGCATTTGTCTGAGGATTTAAAATCTAAGATTGCAAATCTTGATTCAGACAGTAATAATCGCATTGAACAGCTTGCATCAGATATAACATCTAAGATAGATGCTTTTGATTCAGACAGTAATAATCGTGTTGAACAGCTTGCATCCGATATAACATCTAAGATCGATGCTTTTGATTCAGACAGTAATAATCGCATTGAACAGCTTGCATCTGATATAACATCTAAGATCGATGCTTTTGATTCAGACAATAATAATCGTGTTGAACAGCTTGCATCTGATATAACGTCAAAGATAGACAACTTTGATTCGGACTGTAATAATCGTCTTGCTGTTCTTGCAAATGATTTTACAGAAAAAGAATCATCTTTGAAGGCAGACTGTATAGAGCGCATGGATTCTCTTATAAAAGAGTTTACTGGCAAAACTGATAATTTTGATGCAGACTATGTTTCAAAAGTTGAATCCCTTACCGATTCTTTGACCGAAAAACTTGATTCTGTTTCGTCTGAGCTTGCAGAAAAAGTAACTTCTCTTGACTCAGAAGTTCACGAGCGTTTTGAAACCGTTCATGCACTTCTGGATGACAGAGCAAATGATATTGATACAACTCTTAATACCCGTATTGATTCAATTGATGAGACAATTTCAACCAAGGCTTCATCCGTCAGTGCTGATTTGACTGAAAAAATAGATGCCATGGTAAATCTTGTTTATGACAAGACAAAATCGTTGGATTCTGATGTGGATTCAAAGATAGATGGACTAATGCGAAGTGTAATTGAAAAGACAAGCACTATCGATGATGATGTTTCTGAAAAGATTCAGTCTCTGCTTGATTCTGTATCTCAAAAAACACAGGCAATTGATGATGATGCAATTGCAAGAATATCTGAGCTTACACAGTCTGTTACCCAGCAGACAGAAGCTTTGAACAAGGCTTTGTCTGAAAAGACACAGGACATTGATTCTACAATCATGGGCAAAATAGAAGCCCTGTACAAGAAGGCAGAAGATATTAATGCCGAAATGAACAGAAAAACAGCTGCTCTTGAAAATGTTGTTGTTAAGAAGTTGAATTCAATTGCAGAAGAAACAAAGGTTAAGACTGATAAGGCTATCACAGAATATCAGAAGACATGTGATAGTTATACGCAGAATATTGAAGACAGAACTACTGCTTTGAGGACAGCTCTTGATGAAAAGGCAGGTGCCTTGGAAAAGGAAATCAATGACAAGACTTCTGTTCTTGAATCTGTAATGAAACAGCGTTCTTTGTCTCTCGATGATGATATCAAGAAAAAGCTTGCCGGTTTGAATGAAAAGGCTAAGGCTATTAGTTCTGAAATCCATTCAAAGACTTCAGAACTCGAAAAGAATGTATATTCTCAGCTGGATGCAATGACTTCAGATGTAAAGACTCAGACAACTGCCGCTATTGAGAAGTACAGGAATACAACAATTACTTATACAAAAGATATTGAAGACCGTACATCTACATTGCGAAAGATTCTTGAAAAAAGAACATCTGAATTGGAGCGGGAAATAAACCAGAAGACATCTGTCCTTGAAAATGCATTAAACAAGCAGCTTGCAGATGTTAAGGTAAAGACCGTTACAATTAATAATGAAATTGCAAGCAAGTCTGCTGAATTCCAGGATGCACTGCAGAAGAATCTTGAAGAGCTTACAAATAATGTAACGAAGCAGACTTCTTCTGCAATCGAAAGATATAAGAATACTGCGACATCATATAATAAGGATGTAGAAACTAGAACAGCGGAACTTTATGCAGGTCTCGATTCTAAAATTTCTATTTTGCAGAAAGCTATTCTTGAAAAAACAAGTGCAACAGAAAATCTTCTGAATAACAAAACTGATACTCTTACTGTTTCTTTGACAGGAAGAACAAACAGTCTTGAAGCAGAGCTGAAAAAACGTACAGAATCCATTGAGCAGAATCTGAACTTAAAGGCTTCTTCTCTTGAGCAGGAACTTTTGTCACGAACGTCAGTCCTTCAGGATGATTTGAAGGCACGCACCGATGCTTTGGATCAGAACATAAAGGACAAAACTGCTGAAATTGAGCAGAACCTTAAAGTTCAGTCTTCCTCTTTGACTGATGACTTCAATAAGAAATTCAATGAAATCACCAAAGACTTTACAGACAGAACGACAGAAATAGTTTCTAAGGTTGATGAAAAGACAAAGGCTCTTGAAATGTCCGTAAGTACAAACAACTCAGAAATTACGTCACGCCTTACTGATACTGTAAAGAGTTTGTCTGAACGCCTTGAATCAAAGGTTGAGGATTTCCAGAATACTCTTGATTCAAAGACATCTTCTATAGAAAAAGAAATTAATGAAAGAATTGGTTCTCTTCAGGCAAACCTTGATGCTACTTATGAAAAGGTAAAGCATACCGCTTCAGAATTGAGTACTGATGCTGAAGGCAATACAAAGCAGCTTATTACATTGCAGAATTCTATAGATGTAAAGACTGCACAAGTTCAAAAGCGATTTGAGAATCTGTTCAAGGATATGCTTGAAAGGGCAGAGCGTGAAGAGGCTGAGGCTTACGGCAAATATCAGTCTGAAAGTTCTTCTAACCTTGAAAAGTATAGAATGGAACTTGATGCAAAGGTTCATGATATGCAGGACAATGTAACGTCTGCAATGATGACTCTTTCTGAGCGTGCAGACAAAATAAAATCATCTGTCGAAGATTCCATTAAGAAGATTCAGGATGAATACAAGCAGTCTGAGTCACTTGCATATTCTACTGCATCCAAGATTGATGAAGAAACACAGGCATGTTCTAAGCGGCTTGCAATTTTCAGCGATTCTTTGAGGGAGCAGTTGGATGAGTTCGATCAGAAGATGTCTAATTCAATGCAGGCTATTGCCGCTGATTATGAAACTCGTGAGTCAAAATTCCTTTCAGGCCTTGATAAGCAGCTTGATACTTATAAGCAGACCGTTGATTATAAACTTGAAAAGCTTAATTCAACAGGTGCTGATGTAGATAAACTTGAACAGACCATGAAAGTTCTGCTGGAAAAATCTCAGAAAAAAGTTGTTTCTGATTTTGAAAAATTCGAAAATGAAATTCAGACAAAGGGTGAAAAGCTAAAAGCTGATATTGAAACTCTCAGAACCGGTGTAGATGAATTGAAAAAGACTTCCCTTGTAAAGACAAGCGAGAATCTTAAGCTTTTTGAAGAGTCTTTTGCTGCTGACCTTACAAAGCGGCAGAATGATATTTCCCGACAACTTTCTGACTGGCAGGATAATTTTGACAGAAAGCTTTCTGAATTTGAATCTGAATATGAGGCAAATCGGCGCAAAATCGAAACAAGTTATGTTGACGATTTGAAAAAGCGTATTGCTGATATTCAGGAAAAAACTACAGAGCAGGAAAGAAAATTTGAAATTGCAGTTCAAAGCAATAATAATTCACTGCAAGAGCAGATTGATTCTGTAGAGTCAAAGTTTAAGGAATTTATGTCACGCTATAAGGCTGAACTGGAAAAGACTTCAGCTCAGGCAGACAGTATCCTCAAAACAGAGACTGAAAAATACAATAGGAAAATAACAGACCAGTTGAATAAGAATCAGGAGCTTTTCTCTTCACAGATGAGTGAATTGAAACGTTCTTATAACGAAAACCAGAGCGCTAATGCAAAGGCTGTTGAAGCTGCTGTAGAAGATTTTGGCAACTGGAAAAAGAATCTTGAAAATCAGTTTGCTGCTGTAAGCGAAGATTTTAAGACTCAGTTTGCTCAGTTTAAGGACAGGACTATACAGGGTATGGAGGATTTGGAACAGCGTTCGTCTGTCTCAAATACAAAAATAGAAGCTGACATTTCATCTCTTAAGGGCAAGACAGAAGAAGCTGTAAAGTATTATGATGAGCAGTCTCAGCATATTTTGCAGACAATAAAGAAACAGTTTGATGATATGCTTTCTCGTACAAAGAAACTTGTAGACGATCATACACTTCAGACGGATAAAGACATAAAAGGTTTGCGAAAGGAATTTGCTGATCTGGAAACTTCTGACAGGGATAATTACCGCAGAATGATAGACAGCTTTAATACTGAAACAAATGCTTTGCAGAATAAGATTGAAGCTATCAACAAGAGCATTGCAAACTTTACAACACAGACTGGAGTGTTTGACAGGGCAAATGAACTGAAAACACAGCTTGATGCTTCTATAGAAATACTGCGTAGTAAGATTAAGGAAATAGCTTCGTATGAAGCTAAGATTGACAGTATTACCAATGATATTCAGAAGGTTGAGGACTTGCATGATAATGTCAATGAGACTATAAGTAATTACAACAAGCAGGATTTGACACTTAAAAATCTTGATAAGAAGTTTGCACGCCTTATGGAAATGAGTTCTTCTATGGATCAGAAGATTGAAAATCTTACGGTTCAGAGTGATGATCTTGTTAACATGCAGGCTACGGTGCGTAACTTCCAGCAGTCTCTAAGTGATATTCAAAAGCAGTATGACCGCATAGAAAAGAAGGGTGAGACTGTAGATCAGGTTGCTAAGACTGTAGATAATGCTGTTGGTCAGATTGGCGAGCTTGAAAAGCGGCTTAAGCAGTGTAATACTCAGATAACAAAGCTTCCTGATGAAATAAAGAAGATGCAGGACAATGTTGACAACATCATGAATAATAGCGAGACGATTAATGATGCTGTTGATAAGCTTACGAATTTGCAGAAGATTATTGCTGATACAGAAAAGAAGGTAAAACAGCTTAATTCTGTTCGTGATAAATTCGCTAAGAGCGAAGATCATCTTCAGCAGGTTTCTGAAGATGCAACGGAAAGAATTCAGAAGGTTGCCGAGTCAGCTGAAGAAAGAATTCAACGGCTCTCAGAAGAAGCTGATGAACAATTGCGGACTTTGCATACTATAGCAAAGTCAAAGTCTTCTTCAGCTGGAAGAAGAACAGCATCCTCTGCAAGATCTCGTTCTTTAACACCTGAAGTAAAGGAATCTGTACGTGATTTAAAGATACGCGGATGGAGTAATGACGAAATAGCAAATAATCTGAGTTTGTCGTTGAATGAAGTTCAGCTTATTCTTCAGATGGAAGGATTTGACGATGAGGATTAATTAAGGCGTTAGATAGAAATAATTAAGCCATGGCTGAAAACTTGACAGTTTTTGACCATGGCTTTTTTTATAGATTTATTAACGCTCCAAAAGACAGACACAATATGCTTTTACGGCATCACCATTGCCAACCGCATCTAATTTTTCGTTTGTTTTTGCCTTTACAAAAATCTGAGTGTTTGATACTTGCAATATGTCTGCTATGGAGTCTATAACTTTCTGTCTCCACGGCAAAAATTTTGGACGCTCTATTTCAATAACACAGTCTAAATTTATTAAATGCCATCCAGCACCCTTTATATCGTTCCAGACAGTTTGCAACAAGACAGCTGAATCAGCGTCTTTCCATTTGCTGTCTTCCGGTGGAAAATACGAACCGATATCTCCCAAACCACTTGCACCAAGCAAGGCATCTGTAATGGCATGCAGCAAAACATCTCCATCGGAATGTCCTAGCTCACCTTTTTCAGAGGGAATAGAAACCCCTCCAAGAAAGAGTTTTCTACCTTCAACAAGTTTATGCAAATCAGTTCCAATGCCTATATGTGTCATGTGTTTATCGGTCTTAGAATTTATCGTAAGTCCTATATCCTTTGCGTATGTAATTTTTTTGTTTTGTATGTCCCCTGCTACAATATGTACTTTTCTTCTTTCTGTTATATCAGGGTATGCATCCCAAATTTCAGTGTCATCAGTGAATTCCTTTTTTAGAAGACTTGCCTTCTTATGACATTCCAGTAGCGGAAGAAATAAAAATCCCTGCGGCGTTTGTACTGCACCAATGGCACTTCTTTGTAAATGTGTTTGTATGGTTCCGTCTTCAGAAATAATTTTTTGCGTATCAACAGCTGGAATTGAAGGTACTGCCGCACCGTATTTTTGAGTACATATAATTGTATCAGTTATAATTTTTTCAGAAACAAAAGGTCTTGCCGCATCATGAATGAGAACTATTGCCTGTTCCTGCTCTTCCTTCGGAAAATCATTTATAAGTGTCTGAATGTATTTTAGAGCATTATACACAGATTCCTGTCGGGAAGAACCTCCTTCAATGAATGAGAACGAAACTTTTTTCAATAATTCTGAAACTCTAGAATCCTTTAGAAGAGCGAGCCTTGCCAACGAATCATCACCCTTTGGAATTGTTATGATAATGTGAGAAATGTCATTGGAGTGTTCATCTGCAAGCAGAAAAGCTTTTGCAGATTGAGAAAGGACAGTTCCCTGTCCCATCTCAAGATATTCTTTCTTTTTGCCTATGCCCATCCTTGACGATGAGCCGGCTGCGGCTAATACTAAAAATAGTTTATTCTTCGTCATCCATATCATCGCTGTCGTCAGAATCATCAGAATCGGCATCTACATCGTCTTCTGCATCATCATCGTCAGCATCTTTTTCATTGTTGTCTATTTCATCGTCAAAGTCTTCGTCATCTTCATCATCTTCATAGACGGCAGACTTCTTTTCAGTCTTGACTCCCAAAGGCTCAAGCTTTGCATGAAGAATAACTTCAACCTCTTTTGAAGAAATTCCGAATGCCTCAGCAATTTCATCTTCAAGAAGCTTTTTTGCATTGTCGTACAGTTTTCTTTCAAGAATAGGAAGTTCCTTTACTTTAGACCTGTGGTAAAGGCAACGTACGATAGAAGCTATATCTTCGATAGTACCTTTTTTCAAAAGATCAAGGTTCTGCTGATAGCGTAACTTCCAGTCTGACGTAGGAGGCTCAAAGTCTTCGCTAATCATGTCCAGTGCCTTTTGTGCTTCATCCTTTGAAACAATTGAACGGATGCCAAGCCCCTCTGCTTTTTCTACAGGCACCATAATGTACATATCTGAAACTTCAAGATAAATCTTGTAGTAGTATACAAGCTGGTCTTTAAATTCTTTTTTAAAGACTTCTGTTATTTTTCCAACACCCTGACTTGGATAGACTATTTTTTGATTAACTGTAAATTCTGTCTTAGGTTTAGCCATAGACATATATTATATCAAAATAATCGAAAAACTTCAACTTTCTAAGAGGGTGTTTCTTGTGGTGGAAAATAAAAAAAAAGGAATATATTTTAAAGCCTGTTAAAATATATTCCCATTAAATTTATGGATTTTTCTTTTAATTAGTCAGCAGGAAAAAGCTTTCTGAAGTCCACAAGTACCAGTTTGCTGTCTCTTGCAGAATCAATGTCTGTGAGCTTATTTAATTTGCGGTAGAAATCAATTAAAGGCTCTGTCTGACTGCGGTATACATCAAGCCTGTTTGTAATTGATTCAAGCTTGTCGTCATCACGAGTATACAATTCTCCGCCACAATTATCGCATTTTCCTTCTACCTTAGGAGGCTTGAACTTTACATTGAAATTTGTTCCGCAGCTCTTGCATACGCGGCGGTTGCTCAAACGTGCAATAATCAGTTCATTGTCAACTTCAAAGTTTACAACCTTTACATCCGGGCAAATTTTTTCCAAAGCTTCTGCCTGTGGGATTGTACGTGGAAAGCCATCCAGAATAAATCCTTTTTTGCAGTCATCCTGCTTAAGTCTGTCTGCTACAAGTTCGCATGTAATATCATCGCTTACAAGTCCACCAGCATCAATAATGCTTTTTACCTTTACTCCGAGTGGAGTCTGATTTTTTATGGCTGCGCGGAAAATGTCTCCAGTAGAAATGTGAGGAATTCCGTATTCTTTTGCTACGTCTCCTGCAAGAGTTCCCTTACCAGCTCCTGGTGGTCCTAAAAAGATAAAATTCATTGAGTATCCTCCTGATAAATATTGTAATTATTTTATATCAGTTTTATGAAAGCGACAAGTAACAAATATATTTTCTGTACGCCATACAAATAGTTTTTTTCCTGCTTCTTTTATGAGCATGTCCTTGACAGCTTTCACCCCGTCTTCTCCAAGCGCCTCATGCATGTGCATTCCGTAAGACGATGCCTTTGAAAACCACTTTTCAATATCAGCTTCCGTAATGTATCGTTTTTCTTCAAGAGTCGTTTTCTGTATGTTCGTATCAAGGTTTTCTTTTTCAAATGATTCCAAAATCGTCTGTGAATCCCAGTTGAACAATGAATTTTCTTTGTCCGAAAAGAATTCTTTTTCTGCTACATTCATTCTGTCAATAAGGCGTGCGGTTTGTGAATCTGTAGCGGAATGTACAAAAATCTGAGATGCAATGATATCGCTTATTTTCTGCCCGTGGCACGGAATCCTTTGCGAGATTATTACTAGAGCATTTTCATCAAGCAGGGGAGGTTCATCTTTTTCAAGCTTGTCATCCTCGTTAAAAGCAATGTCTTTACCGGCTTTAGCCTTGCCATAAAAGGCATTTTTCAATGCACTGGCACAAGCTTTTATGTCATCTGTGCTTGCAAAAATGTCCCTAAAAAACACTCTGTCAAAATCAACATCTGCAAAAGAGGATATTGTCTGCCTGAATGCTTCAAAATCCTTTTTGCCCGCCTGCTTTACGGCAAGCAATGGCCTGTCAATTTCATCCAGAGTCGAAGCATATTGCTGTAACACCCTTATGCCTTCTTGCGTCCTGCAGGCTCCGCACGTTATGCCTTCTGGTGTTTTTCGTATGATTTCAAACAAAAGCAATGCATCATCCGCATTCCATACAAGGCTTCTCGTGTGGCGCAAAAGCTTTGCGGCCTCAATCATGCTATTCCTTATGAACATAAGTATTTCTGCCTTGTTTGTTTCCAGTCTTGACCGCCAAGATTTTTCTGCATTGTCTAAAACAGCATCCTTCCTCTTGTCTTTGGGACTAAAAGTAAGGTTTTCTTCTGCTTTTTCAAAACCATGAAAGTGACCGCTTTTTTCCCACCATTCCGAAAGGGCATCGCTGCTTGCATTTGCCTTTGAACTGTTTTCAAGCAGGGACGCTATTTGAATTTCCCTTCGTGAAAGAACATCCTGCCGTATCGAAGCTTCGTAGCCCTGAGTTGTAGGATTGTAAAAGACTTTTCCTGCAAGAATGTCAGGCAAATATTGCTGGGCTACCCAGTGGTCTCTGTATGCATGAGGATATAAATATCCTGCACCGTGTCCGAAACCTTCTGCATCCCTTGAAGGGTCTTTTAAATGATTTGGCACTTCTGCGTCCTCTTTTTCTACGCTAGAAAGTGCATCAAAGAATGCCATGGAGCTGTTGGACTTTGGTGCTGTCGAAAGATAGAGTGCTGCATGAGCAAGAAAGTATCTTCCTTCCGGCAGACCAACCCTGTCAAAAGCTGATGCGCAGCTTTCTATTACAGAAATTGCATACGGATCTGCAAGACCAGTGTCTTCACACGCACTGATGAGCATTCTTCTGAAGATAAAATGAGGGTCTTCACCTGCTTTTACCATGCGTGCAAGCCAATAGCAAGCAGCATCGGGGTCTCGTCCCCTCAGACTCTTTATGAATGCAGATATTATGTCGTAATGATAGTCTCCGTCACGGTCATAAAGCACAACCTTTTTTTGAATGGATTCTTCCGCGGCCTCTTTGCTTATGTATATTATGCTTCCCCATGCAGGTACAGGAGGCTTTGCATCTGGCATCCACTTTTCGGGAGTTGTTTCAACGGCAAGCTCCAGTGCATTCAATAAAGAACGTGCGTCTCCATTTGCCGTTTCTACAAGGTGTTCCAGAGCTCCTTCTTCAAATTCAACCCTCCAGTGACCGTATCCTCGTTCTATATCAGAAAGAGTTTGCTGCGCGACATTCATTAAATCATGAGAAGTAAGCGATTTTAATTGGAACACGCGGCTTCGACTTACAAGAGCCTTGTTTACTTCAAAAAAGGGATTTTCTGTTGTAGCACCTATTAATATAATAGTGCCGTTTTCTACCCACGGCAAAAGCGCATCCTGCTGGCTTTTGTTCCACCTGTGCACTTCATCTACAAAAAGGATTGTTTTGCGGCTGTAAAGGGAACGCTGCTGCTCTGCATCTGCAATTGCCTTGCGTATGTCGGCGACACCTGCCAGAACTGCATTGAGCGTAATAAAATTTGATTTTGTGTGATTTGCTATTACTCTTGCAAGTGTCGTTTTTCCAGAACCTGGCGGACCATAAAATATTACAGAGGTAAGCTGGTCAGCAGCAATGGCACGGCGTAAAAGCCTGCCTTTGCCTATTATGTGCTCCTGACCTATGTATTCGTCAAGCGTCCTGGGACGCATCCTTGCGGCAAGCGGTTCATGCGTTTCTGGTACGGCATCAAACAGCGATGAAGATTCTGCCATAGACTTTATTAATGGTCTCTGTTCCAGCCTGAACCCGGAAAGTAAGCCATAAGACCTTCGTTTTGTGTTCCAGAACTTCCCAGTGGTGAGTTGTATGCATAAATTACAGCATCTGTTTCTGACCTGGTTCTGGAATCATTTGGAACATATACTACAGGAACATCCCGCGTGAATGTAGAAGACGCATCTTTTTCAAGGTCTCCTACATGAGTTGATTTGTCTGTAAGGCTTCCGTTACTCTGAATCTTATAGCTGTAAATTCCTGTCGTAGTTCCTACGATTACGGTGTCGTATGTCGCAGTTATGGCAAATATGTAGCCCTCATCAAGGTTTTGCGATCCGTTCGGTGTTGTAATAACTGATGTTGAATAACTTGACGGAATGCTGTAAGACTTACCGTTTCCTGCAGTTACAGAGCAGTGCTGGTTCTTATATCTTGCAGGAAGGTTGCTTGAATCTTCCGTATAGCCGTACTTGTTGTTTATATAAGTCCAGTTTGTACCGTCTGTAGAAGTATATTCAAAATATGTAGGAACGTTATATCCTTCGTAATCTCCAGAGCCTTCATCCCAGTCTACTGAAAGCATATATAGCGTAGAACCTGAAAGTGCTATTGCCACAGGCGTTTTTGGAGCAGAAATTTTATTCCATCCGCCTTTTGATCTTGCTGTTGCAGACTTTCTGTAAAGGACACCCTTATTCATCGGAGTAACATAAAGCCATCCACCGTATTCCACAATCGAGCCTATGCTTCCGCGCAGTCCGCTTTTATCAAGTGCAATTTCATTTTCAATGGTCTCAAAAATGCTGTCATGGCAGCTTGTCAATCCGAATGTCATGAATATTGAAAACGCAGCTGCTATAATATAAAAAGCCTTTTTCATAAAGTTTACCTTAAAAATTAGAAATAATAACGGGCACAGGCTGCTACCGTTATGAATTTACCGTAAATGTTTTTTGTTCCGGTATCCCATGTTTTTCCAAGCTGAGGCATAATTGTATAGGAAACGTCACAACCTACAGACCAACCCTGATTAATTTTATAGTGAACGCCTACTTCTGGTTTTATGACCAGTCCAGGCCAATAAGACTTGCTGTTGTATGATTCGTATGCCATACCGATTCCCATTGATATTGGAAATTCAAAGTTCCTGACGGAAGGCTGTATTGTTGCAGATACAACAATAGGAATAAAGTTGAATGTGTTTCCGGCTATTGTTGAGTTGAATCCGAATCCAACGTCTGCGCCAACGGCAAACCAGTCTGTAAGAAAGTAGTGATAGCCGATTGAGCCAAGACCGCCGAGCTTAAGCTTGCCGTCTTTTGTAGGCCACGGATTGCCAAAATTCATAGGCACGTTTGCTGCTAGAGAAATCTTTATGCACTGGTCACCGGCTCTCGTCTTGTTGATTATGTAGCTTACATTATCATTTTCTTCGTGCTCGCGCTGATTTTCATCATAATAGTCATCATTGTCATCATAATCATCGCTGTCGTCTTCGTCATAGTAATCGTCATCACTGTAATAATCATCGTCATCGTAATAATCGTCATTATAACCCTGTGCATGTACAGCCGGTGCAAAAAAGAACATCAGGCACAGAAATGTGCACAGAACTGGCAGAATACGTTTCATAATACCTCTAGTAAAAAATCATCTATGATGATAACATCTATGCAGATAAAATCTTTAATGAAACAATAATACAGATTTTGTCGCATTGTTTCAACACAAAGTTGTTGTTTTGTCAAGCAAAACTTTTGATAAAAACTGCTTTTATAGAATAAAAATATTTTACGTAAGGAAGGTTACAAAAATGAGTGCCATTATTATAGATGGATTTTCCATTGCAGAACAGGTAAAGTCTGATGTTGCGGCAAAAGTCGTAAATCTTAAGCAAAAAGGCATAGTTCCTTGTCTTGCCGTAATTCTTGTGGGCAACAATCCTGCAAGCGTAAGCTATGTAACAGGAAAGCGCAAGGCTCTTGTTCAGGCTGGAATGGAAGACCGAAGCCTTGAACTTCCTGAATCTACCACTGAAAAGGAACTCCTTTCCATTATAGAAAAACTCAACAATGACAATACAGTCCACGGCATTCTTGTTCAGCTGCCTTTGCCTGCTCATATCAATGCAGATACTGTAACAACTGCCATTTCTCCGTCAAAGGACGTTGACGGTTTTCATCCATATAATATTGGAAACATGTTTGCTGGCAAGAAAGGCTTTTTGCCTTGTACTCCGCACGGTATCTGCGTATTGCTCAAGACAATGAACATAAAGACTGATGGCGCTAACGTTGTTGTCATCGGTCGCAGTAATATCGTAGGAAAGCCAATGGCTCTGCTTTTGGTTCAGAAAGAATACAACGCGACCGTTACAGTCTGCCATACAGGAACAAAGAACCTTGCCGATTACACTCGTAATGCCGACATCCTTATTGTTGCTTCAGGTCATGTAAATACAGTAACCAAAGACATGGTTAAGCCTGGTGCCACCGTCATTGACGTTGGTGTAAACAGAATTCCTGACAGTACAAAAAAATCTGGATTCCGCCTGTGCGGAGACGTTGACTTTGAAGGCGTAAAAGATGTTGCAGGCTACATTACTCCTGTGCCTCGCGGAGTAGGGCCAATGACTATTGCCATGCTCATCTACAATACTCTGGAGGCTGCAGAAACTTATGCAGAATCTGTATGATTGACATTCAGAGCACTCCCGACACTCGTGAGATTGCACTGCAGAAAGTCGGCATAAAGGACTTAAAGTATCCGGTAAAGGTTCTTGATCGTCAGAATGGCACCCAGATGACTACTGCGGATGTAAATCTTTTTGTAAATCTGCCTCATAATTACAAGGGAACGCACATGTCGCGTTTTATAGAGACTTTTCACAAGCACAGGGAAAATCTTGGCATGAAGCAGTTTCTTGCCATGCTTGAAGAAATCCGAACGTCGTTGCAGGCGGAAAAGGCTTTTGGCACAATGAGATTTCCTTTCTTTATGGAAAAAAAAGCTCCTGTTTCCGGCGAAAAAAGCATCATGAGCTATGAATGCATGTATGAAGGTGAGGTTTCTCAAGACAGCCATAAGTTTTTTATAAGCGTGTCAGTTCCTGTCACTACTGTGTGCCCTTGTTCCAAGGCAATAAGTGAATATGGCGCGCATAACCAGAGGGGCATTGTCACCGTAAAATTGCAGAATACAAGCCTTTTCTGGATCGAAGATGTAATTGAATGTATTGAGCAGAGCGCATCAAGCGGACTTTACAGCCTTTTGAAACGTCCCGATGAAAAATTTGTTACTGAACATGCCTATGAAAACCCGCGTTTTGTAGAAGATGTCGTAAGGGAAGTGTACCTTGCACTTAAAGATTTTAAAAAGTGCGAAAAACCTTTTGTGTGGTTCAGCATCGAATGCACTAATTTTGAAAGCATACACAATCACAATGCTTATGCTTATACGGAGTATGTACAATGACATATTTTTTTGAAACCTATGGCTGCGAAATGAACATTGCAGAATCCGCTTCTGTGGAACAGCTTTTAATAAGCAGGGGTTGGACAAAGGCTTCTGACGCACAGCTGAGCGATTTGATAATCATAAACACCTGTTCCGTACGTGCTACGGCGGAGACTAGAATTTTTGGACGGCTCGGATTTTATACAGGCTTAAAAAAACTTCGCAACTGTGAACCGGGAGCAAAAAGCCGCAATATGGAAATTGCTGCCGAATATGTTCAGAAAAATGGAGCTGTCCCTATTACTATAGTTGTAATGGGCTGCATGGCAGAACGCCTTTTGAAGACTTTGCAGAAAGAATGGCCTGCTGTTGATTATGTTGTGGGAACTTATGCAAAAAATAAATTCGGGGACATCATTCAGGCTGTAGAAAACCATGAAAAGCCTGTAGAAATAGATGAAGAGCCTGTGTATACATTTGCAGATACATCTTATGAAGAAGGTGCTTTTTCAACCTTTGTTCCCATCATGCACGGCTGCAACAACTTCTGCACTTATTGTATAGTGCCTTATGTTCGCGGACGGGAAGTGAGCCGTCCTGTGGCTCAGATTTTAAATGAAATAGACATTCTTTCCGGCCGTGGCGTAAAGGAAATTACCCTGCTTGGACAAAATGTAAATTCCTATAAGGATTCTGACGGAACCAATTTTACCGGGCTTTTGAAAAAAATCAGTGCCCATATAGATGAAACTGGCTCCTCAATAGAATGGATACGCTTTGAATCAAGCAATCCGAAAGACTTTTCTGATGAACTGATTGATTTGATTGCAGCTGACAGGCATATCTGCCGTGGTCTGCACATAGCCGTACAGCATGGTTCTACAGGCATACTTAAAGCCATGAACAGGCGCTATACAAGGGAAACTTATCTTGAACTTGTACAGAAACTGAAAACTCGCATTCCTGACCTTGCCCTTTCTACGGATATTATGCTTGGTTTTCCTGGTGAGACTGACAAAGATTTTGAAGATGTAGTTTCTCTTATGCAGGAAGTTCAGTATGAATCTGCCTTCATGTACTATTATAATCCTAGGGAAGGCACTCCTGCTGCAAAAATGGAAAATCAAATAGACATGGACACCAAGAAAGCCCGTCTACAGAAGATAATAGACTTGCAGCTTGAAATTACCAGAGATGTAATGTCAAGGCGAGTAGGGCAGACTGTAAAAGTGCTTGCTGACATCATAAGCCGCGACAATAAGGATGAGCTTCTTGGCAAGACGGAGCAGAACGAGCGGGTGGCATTCAAGGGAAATCCTTCTTTAATTGGTACTTTTGTAAATGTCCGCATAGACAGTTTGAACGGAAACACATTTAAGGGTACTTTGACAAAAAGATTAGAATCGTTTTCTCAGAAAGATTAGAATCGTTTTGCTAGAACGATTCCAATCGTTTTGTCAGAGAGATTAGAATCGTTTTGCCAGAATGATTAGAATCGTTTTGCCAGAATGATTAGAATCGTAATGCCTCTAACATTTCTTAGCAAAAGAGTGTCAAGATAGTGTAAATCAGAATCTTATAGCACTGGATTTTGGACTCTAGGCCGCTTCGTTATTTTCCATTGCTGGAACGGCCAAGCTTTGTCAGTCCACCGCCAAAGACGGTGGTTTAATAAGGATTAATTACTTATACAAATAAATCATCTAATGTAACCAACCGACTGAATGTTAGATGAATATCCGTTTTCTACAAGCCCATCTGTTGTAATTAATGTAGGGAAAATAGCACACTAGCCTACGGAAATGCCGCCTGACCTCCGCAAAGCCTACATTTTAGGAAGGTGGTTTGCAAAAGTTTTTTCCCTATTGACAAAGTAGGTTTAATCTTTCATAGTTTATGTAAAAATGACCCTCCAGCAGTTGAAATATGTTATTGGAGTTGCCGATTGCGGCTCTTTTAACAAGGCTTCAGAAAAATTATTTGTCTCTCAGCCGTCCCTTACAAGCAGCGTGCATGACTTGGAATCAGAATTGGGATTCGATATCTTTAAAAGAACTTCCCGCGGAACAACGGCAACAGAGCAGGGCATATATTTTATTGCGGATGCTAAAAAACTCTATCAGAATTATGAAAAGCTTCTTGAAAAATATGTAGGGAAGAGAAGAAAATCATTTTCAGTTTCCGCATTGTACTATGCTTTTGCACGGAAAGCCTTTGTAGAAGTTGTAAAAAATTTTTCTCAGGATGTCTATGATTTTTCTTTCCGCGAAAAAAAGGCTTCTGATGTAATATTAGACGTTGCAAATGGAGAAAGCAGCATTGGAATCTTATATCTGAGCGATTCCAACAGGCACGAGATCCTAAAATCTCTTTCCCTGTCAAAACTTGATTTTCATCATCTGACTGAGTGTAATGCATTCGTCTACATGCATAAAAATCATCCCCTTGCAAAAAGGGAAAGCCTTTCTCTTGAAGAGCTTGCAGACTTTCATTTTGTAACTTTTGACACAGACGACGTTAAATCATTTTTTCCAGAAGATGTTCTTAAGAAATATGGACTTTTGAATCCGATTACTGTTGCAGACAGGGCTACTGAGCTGAGCCTTATTAAAAACTTAAATGGCTATACTTTTCTTTCGGGCGTTCTTGGCGAAGATGAGTCGAGTGAAGATTTTATTACAATACCGCTCAAAAGTCATGAAAACTCTCCTTTCGGCACATTTGAACTTGGATACATTGTAAAAACAAATGTTCAGATGAACGATATCGCATTATGCTTTATAAACTCCGTGCGACGAATCCTTAACATAGCAGGATTTACCTGTTAGAAAAAAAAATTATAACTATCATAAAAAATTTATATTTCTCTAAAATTTTTATTTCTGCTATAAAACATTAAGTGTGTAGGTTGTGTGGAGAATAAGACTCTTTTTTATCGGGACGAATTTCCGTATAACCTATTGCTTTAAAATTTTATGTTATAGGAGAAAACGTCTATGAAAAAAATCTTTGCATTAAAAAATTGCCCCCACTCTTATGACTCCTGTTGTCATGTCTTTTTTTCTTGTTGTTCTAAGAAATGTTGTGAAGTAAAGAATGGAAAATTCACCTTGTAGGAGGAACAAAATGGGTTTGGCATTAACAAAGAAAGTTGAAATAAGAGAAACTCGTCTACACACGATTCTTACGTATAATGGAGATTCTAAAAGCCTGGATAAAGCTTCTCGCGAAAACAAGCTTAAAATAGGACGTTTCAAATTCAGTCAGTGCGGAAACTGTCAGGAAGGCTGTGCGTTCATGCAGGTGTATGCTGTCCATGATGCGGCTGTTGTAAGTCATTCTCCCATCGGATGTTATGCGAATGTCTCTGAAAGATATCTTGGAATGGCAAATGTTGCTACTTTGCGCGGAAAAGATGGCTTTAGTCATCACTCAATATGTACGAACATTCAGGAATCCGATACGATTTATGGCGGTGTTAATAAGCTGCGCCATTCCGTTGAAGAAGCCTATAAAAGATATAATCCGAAAGTCATCTATATTACGACATCTTGCGCGTCTGGAATTGTTGGCGATGATGTTCAGGCTGTTGCAGAAGAAATGAGTGATGAACTTGGAATTCCTGTGTTCGCCGTTGAATGTGAGGGTTTTAAGTCCCGCATCTGGTCAACAGGTTTTGATGCGGCGTTTAATGGAATTCTTCAGACTGCCGTAAAGCCTCCGAAGAAAAAGCAGGCTGATTTGGTGAATATCTTTAATTTTTCAGGAGTAGATTCTTTTACTCCGCTTTTAAAAACAATAGGTCTTCGTCCTAACTATCTTGTGGAAAGCCGTTCTGTTGATGAAATTTCCCAGATGTCGGAAGCAGCATGTACTGCGACAATCTGTGAGACGCTTGCAACATTTGTAGGTGACCGTCTGGAAAAGCTTTATGGCATTCCTCAGGTGATTGCTCCTGCTCCTTATGGAATTCAGTGGACTGACAGATGGCTTCGTGAAGTTGCATCATTCACTGGAAAGCAAAGCATTGTGGAAGCTGCAATCAGAAGCGAGCATGAGCGCATAGAAGATGAGCTGAACCGCCTGCGCGAATTTTTTAAGGGCAAGAAGGTGTATATTTTTTCTGGTGCCTCCTATGCACACAACATGGCAAGCGTCTGCCATGATTTAGGACTTGAAGTAATCGGAATTACGACCTACCACCATGATCAGACTTATGACACAAAGGAAATAAATACCGTAAAATTCCTGACGGATACTATCGGAAATGTTCCTAATTACACTATCTGTAACAAGCAGCCGTATCAGGTAATAAAATTCCTGTCTAAGCTTGATCCTGATTTTCTTATAGTACGTCATCCGGCACTGACTGTACTTGGCTACAAGCTTGGCATTCCTTCAATAATGGAGGGAGATTCAAACAAGTGTGTAGGTTACAACGGAATCATTGAACTTGGACAGAGGATACAGAAGATCCTTAAGACAAAAAAATTATACAAGAACATTGCAAGTCATGTTGAGTTTCCGTATACAGACTGGTGGCTTAACGATACGACTGATGCATTCCATTTTGTAGGAGGGATTTAAATGAATACTGAAATTTCACAGCCACGATATACATGTGCTTTGGGGGCACAGGCAACTGTTCTTGCAATTCCACATGCAATTCCTATTGTTCATGCAGGTCCCGGCTGTTCTGCTGTTGTCTCAGGTTTTACGCGTCTTGGAAATCATGGAGAATCTTATGCTGGTGGAAACCAGGTTCCGTCAACTAACACAGATGAATCAGATGTCGTTTTTGGCGGCGAAAAAGATTTGCGCAGCGAAATTGAAGGTGCCCTTCAGATTATGAAAGGAGACTTGTTTGTTGCACTTTCTGGCTGTACGGCAGGAATCATAGGTGATAATACAGTTGAGATTGCGAAGGAATTTGCGGAAGGCGGAGCTCCTGTCGTTGGGGCGGAAACTCCGGGATTCAAAGGTTCCGCCTACAATGGGCACGAAATCGTTGTGAATGCGATAATAGACCAGTTTGTAGGCAATGCAGAACCTGTAGTGCAGAAAGGTCTTGTCAACGTCTTTGCAGATGTTCCTTCCCAAAATCCTTTCTGGCGAGGGGATTTTCAGCAGCTGAAAATATTGCTTGAAAAGATAGGTTTGAAAGTAAACATTCTTTTTGGAGTGTCTTCGGAAGGAATTTCTGAGTGGAAGAACATTCCGAATGCTCAGTTCAACCTGCTTGTTTCTCCATGGGTTGGGCTTGAGATTGTAGAGCATCTGCAAAAAAAATATGGTACACCATATCTGCATTATCCGATTCTCCCTGTTGGTGGCAGTCAGTCTAGCAGATTTTTGCGTGAGGTTGGAAAATTTGCAGGCATCAGTGAAAGTTTTATTAATGAAGTGATTAAGAGAGAAGAAAAGCTTTATTATGAATACTTTGTTGATACTGCTGATTTTTTTTCTACATTGCAGAACAATCTTCCTTTTGAACTTTTTGTTACTGGAGACAGCCTGACTTCATTCGGTGTTACGAAATATCTTGAAGATGAAGTGGGCTTTATTCCGAATGCAGTTTTTGTAACTGACAATCCGAATCAGAAAAATGAGACGAATTTGCTAAAAATTTTTGCCGCGGAATTTCCTGAGTACAAGGACAATTTGTTTTTTGAAATTGATTCTGAGATTATTCGTCAAAAACTGGAACCTGTCTTGCAGAAAACCAATCGTGCCCTTGTATTGGGCAGTGACTGGGAAAAGTCTTACACGAAGGAAAGCGGAAATTTGTTCCGTTATTTTTCTGCCCCAATAAATCAGCAGCTGATTGTTTCAAAAAGTTATGTTGGCTATGAAGGAGGTCTGCATCTTCTTGAAGATATTTACAATAGTCTTTTTGAAGGCAAGACGATTACAAATCAGACATATCAGGCAAAACTTGCCTGACAATATGAGGTACAAAGATGGAAAAAAGAATCAAAAAGAATTTTTTGCTTGTTGTTTCATGCACGGTTTTAGCAATTCTTGCTATTTCTTGTAAGGAAAAGAAAGTTGAAAAAGCATCTTCTCCTTCATATTCCCTTACGTTTGCCAAGGGGGCGTCAAGCCATGCATTGAATCCTCTCTTTGAACTTGGAAAGCGGTATTTCGCAGACTATGACGTGCAGGTAAACGTTATTCCGTTGGAACGAGAACAAATTTTTGAGTCGGAGAGCATTGGTAAAGTCGATGGGGCGTACAATGACTTGGCTTTCCCCCTCAAATATGGTGGAACTGGCGGTAACATCATCATTTACGGTGGAGCTATGAACGGAGGAATGGTTCTGCTGGCAAATCCGAAAGTCGCCGCAGAAAACCCCGATATAACAAATCCTGCCAATTGGAAGGGACTGACAATAACCGTCCAGCCTTTCTCAATCGGTGAGATTATTTCAAAGGCCGCGCTCAAAAGCACATATAATCTTGAACCTGAGAAAGACGTAAAGTACAAAATCATTCCAGGGCAACCGGAAGAACTTGCCGCTGTACAAAAGGGTAACGCAGATATCGTCATCATCGGACCTGATTTTGTCGAAACGGGCAAGAACATGGGACTTGTTTATCTATTCCCTCTCACGTCACTTGAAAATGATTATGTCTGCTGCCGGCAAACGGCGAATGCCGACAAATTTGCAAGCGAAAAGGATGCATATAAAAGGCTTTTGAAAGCACATATACGCGCGTTCAAGGACTATAAGACAGGCGACAAAAAGGCTCTCTCCAAGGAAATGTCAAATACCTCTGGCGTAGAAGAAGACTTGGTGTACGATTATCTTTACAATCTGGATAAAACTCAAGGTCGCACCCATAACCCGGATCCAAATTACAACGGAAGCCTTGCCGTTTACGAAACTCTTGGACTCGACCGTCCGCTCCCGGAATTCTTTAACATAGATGTGTATGCGAATGCACTTTCTGAAGTTATAAAGGAGTTTTCGGACGATTCGTTCTACAAAGATATGTGGGATTTCTTTGTCAGCCATAACAACTTGTATCCGAATTTCGCTTACAGTCTGCCGTAGTCTGTGTAATCTGCCTGTGTAAATAACACAGGCAGAAAATGCATCTGTACTGCGGTTTATATTTCTTTACAAATGTTGATATTCGTGCATATAATGGACTTGAAAAGTGTAAGTGTAAGGAGTCGTAAATGAAGGTTCTGCTTGTAAATGGAAGCCCTAGACAAAACAGCAACACGTTGCTTGGTCTTAACGAAATGAAAAAAATCTTTTGTGAACAGGGAATTGAAACAGAGATTTTCAATATAGGCAACAAGGATATCCGCGGATGCATTGCCTGTGGCAGGTGCAGTGAGTTGGGGCAGTGTGTTTTTGACGATGCCGTAAATGAGTTTGCAGCTAAATTTAAGGATGCTGACGGGCTTGTTGTTGGAACTCCTGTTTATTATTCTGCTCCAAATGCTACTGTCCAGGCTTTTTTGCAGAGGCTTTTTTACAGCACGAATTTTGACAAGACAATGAAAGTTGGTGCCGGTTTTGTTTGCGCCCGAAGAGGCGGAACAACGGCATCTTTTGATGTTGTAAACAAATTTTTTACGATAAGCGGAATGCCTGTTGCTTCTAGCCAGTACTGGAACAATATCCATGGAGGTGCTCCAGGTCAGGCGGAACAGGATGCGGAAGGAATGCAAACTTTGCGTGTTCTTGCCCGTAACATGAGCTTTCTTATAAAATCAATTGCACTTGGTAAAGAAAAATTCGGTCTGCCAGAAAAAGAAAATCGTGCATGGACTAATTTTATTTAAAGACCAGATACGTTAGGCGTCCTTCATATAGATAGACTTTTAATAGTGTTTTGGTATATACTTAACCTATGCCTATCAAATTAATTGTAATGCTTATTGTAGCAGTCCTTACGGCTGTATTTACCGGTAAAAATCTTGAAAATTCCTGCGATGTCTGGATTATTCATAAGTTTGAAAATGTTCCTGTATTCATTACCATTATAGTTTCTGTAATGGCGGGAGTCATTATAACGCTTCCATTTACAATGGGCAGGCGTGTTACTCGTGAAGACAAAAAAATTCTGAAAGCTGATAAAAAGGCTAAGAAAATTCAAGCTAAGCAGGAAAAAAAGGATAAAAAAGCAAAAAAGCCAGTGGCACAGGAGCTACCTGCCTCTGACAGCACTACAGAATCTCCTTCACTTGCTGCTGAAGCACCTCTCTTGCCTGAAAGTTCTTCTTCCGAATCTACTGCAATTGAATATTCTGATAGTGAACATATTCCGTCAGAAGCCGATTAATATAATATGAGGAAATTGTCTGCTGTCATTCTTTTTTGTTTTATTGCCGTTAGTGTCCATGCCGGTTCAATGGACACAGGTGCAAAGTCTGCCCTAACGTTGAGGGCAAATGCGCTTTTAAAAGATGATGTTCAGCAGAGCCTTTCTTACCTTACAAGCCATATAGTCCTTGCATCTTCAGAAAAAGAACGGCGTTCCATATTGTATTTTACAGGTACTTTACAGGAACAACTCGGCTATTATGCCGAAGCGGCCGTTTCATATTCCGATGCAGCTGCAATAGAGGAAGAAGATGCGAAGGGAATGCCCAAGGCTTCGAATGAACAGCTTTATCTTTACGCTGCCAGAGCAAGTCTTGGTGCGGGAGATTTTGTAAGTGCAGACAAATATCTTGATGCCCTTCCTGTGATTTATTCAAAGGATACGTCTATTATAGCCCAAAAGCGCCTTTATTCTGCATGGAGCTCGTTGTGCAAGGCTCAGGATTTTTATGAAACAAAGGGCGTCATTGCAAACTTAAACTCTTTTGCCGAAGATTCTTCAATGCAATGCGTAAGATCTACTGTCCTGTTTACCTTGTGGTATCTTACGAATGACAGTTCCTATTCAGATGCTTTGAAGAAAGACTACCCGGAAAGTCCCGAAGTTGCAATAATTGACGGAAAAAATCAAATAATGACAATTCCTTTCTGGTACTTTGTTCCACGGGCTTCTGACAAAGAGACTGTTTGGAATGATCCTGCAGTAGAAGCTTCTCAGCAGTTAAATTCAAAAACAGAATCTCCCGTTCATAGCAAAAAGAAACAGCAGGCTGGTTTTTTTAAAGTAAAGGAAAATGCTGATAAGCTGGTTGAAAAACTTGATGCTGCAGGATTTGTAGGCTATATACTTGCAGAAACCCGTTCCGATGGAGAAACTCGTTATCTTGTTGTTGTGGATGAAAACTCTGATCTGACTATGGGAAAGAAACTTAAGGCTGCTGGATTTGACTGCTATATGATTGAAAAGTAATGAGTTTTTGGATATACTCTAACAATTATGAGTAACGAAACATCTAGAGACTTAAAAGAATTATGCCACTGGGCAGACCAGCAGGCAGACCGAATCATAAAGCAGAAAGGAGACCTTCCTTCTTATACCTGTGCTTCTGGCATTACGCCATCTGGAACTGTTCACATTGGAAACTTCCGTGAAATAATTACTGTAGATTTGATTGTTCGTGCACTCCGTGATAGGGGCAAGAACGTCCGTTTTATCTATTCTTGGGATGATTATGATGTATTCCGCAAAGTTCCTGCAAACATGCCTCAGCCTGAAGTTTTGGAAAAATATCTTAGATACCCAATTACAATGGTTCCTGATACATTTGGCCGTAACGAAAATTATGCGCGTCATCATGAGGTTGACATAGAACAGGAGTTGCCACGGGTTGGCATTCATCCTGAATTCCTGTATCAGGCAAGCCGCTACCGTGACAACCGCTATGCAGAGGGCATGAAAAAAGCAATGCAGAACCGCGACCTTATAAAGTGGTGCCTGAACAATTACCGTGATGATGAACATAAGATGAAGGATTCCGATGTGTACTGGCCGGTAGCTGCATTCTGCTGCAAGTGTAATAAAGATACTACTGAAATAACTGGTTATGACGGTGAGTATGGCGTGAGCTACAAGTGTACGAGCTGTGGTCACGAGGAGCACGGAGACTTGCGTACAAGCAAGGAATTCAAGCTTGGTTGGCGTGTAGACTGGCCTATGCGTTGGAATGAAGAAAAGGTTGTTTTTGAACCGGGTGGAAAAGACCACATCAGTCCGGGTGGAAGCTACGATACTGCAAAGCTTGTAAGCAAAAAGATTTATGACTGGGATGCACCTGTTACAATGAAGTATGACTTTGTAAAGCTTAAGGGCGTGCCAGGAAAGATGTCTTCTTCCAAGGGAAAGGTTATTTCTCTTGTAGATGCTCTTCTTGTTTATCAGCCGGAAGTGTTGCGCTACATTTTTGCGGTGAACAAGGTTGACCATGAGTTCTCAATAAGTTTTGACCTTGACGTAATTACCATGTATGAAGCCTATGACCGTACAGAACGCATTGCATGGGGCATTGACAAGGCTAAGAGTGAAAATCTTGAGCGTCAGGAAAAGCGTGTTTATGAGCTTAGTCAGGTTGAGCCTGGAATGCCTTCTGTAATGCCTTACCAGATTCCGTTCCGACAGCTTACAACTTTATTGCAGACTTATTCTGGCGATGTTGACAAGGTTATTGCTTCTTTGCCAGACGTAAAACCTGAGCAGGTAGAGCGTATTAGAAAGCGTGCTGTA
>CAMVHR010000016.1 GCA_947167345.1 uncultured Treponema sp. | reverse complement strand
ATACGCCCGGTTGTCCATGTGTCGTCGGTCAATGACGAGTTGCTTTCCGCTGTCAATTATTTTTGTTAATTCGTTACTTGTTATTCCTTCAACAATAAAAACTTCGGGTTCATGGCACCAAGGTTCAAATGGACTTGTATTAAAAAAACATAATAATGCTATAATGAATACAATGAAACAAAAAAATATAAATAGAAGAATCTGAATATTTCTTTTCATTTTATTTATCCTTAATCAGCGCCTCAGTGCGGGCGTCCACATAACAAATATTCTCCGTATCCACAGTAAGCAGCTTACACCGCAAAAATATCAGTGTAACCTGCACTTCTGACATCGTAATTTCAATTATAGCTTAAAGATACCCCATAAGCAAGTATTTTACCACTATCCGTGTAAACTGGCAGCATGAGCATTTCTATATATTATCAAGAGGACTAATTACACCTGAAGGACCTTTATTCAAGACATGAGTATAAATCATTGTTGTAGACACATCGCTATGGCCGAGCAGTTCCTGCACGGTACGGATGTCATATCCAGCCTCAAGCAGGTGTGTTGCAAAAGAGTGACGGAATGAATGACAGCTTGCGTTCTTGTTGATTCCAGCTTCTATAATTGCCTGCTTTACGGATTTCTGGACTAATGATTCATCTATGTGCCACCTGCCCTGTTCGCCTGTTTTTTGATTTAACCAGCGGTTCTTTTGAGGAAATACCCACTGCCACTTAAATTCTTTGTTTGCGCCAGGATATTTCTTGCAGAGAGTGTCTGGAAGTTCTACAGTTCCGAACCCCTCCTTTAAATCCTGTTCATGAAGTCTCTTTACTCCGCTCAAATGTTCCTTTATAGAAGGAATCAGCTTTTGTGGAAGCATTACATGTCTATCTTTATTACCTTTCCCATGGCGGACAATTATTTCATTCCTGTCAAAATCTATATCAAGCACTCTGAGAGAAAGAGCTTCGTTAAGCCTCAATCCTGTACCATATAAAAGTTCTGCTATCAGTCGTTTCATACCGGTCAGATTTGCAAAAATTTTCTGCACTTCACTTCTGCTGAATACAACAGGTATCCTTACTGTTTTTTTTGCATGAATTACATCTGTCAGTTTTTCTACAGGTTCATTAAGAACAAAGCGGAAATAAAAAAGAATAGCCGCAAGGGCTTGATTTTGAGTTGATGCGCTAACATTTCTTTTTACGGCAAGATTTTTAAGATAATCATTTATATGTCTTTGCTCCAGTTGTGCCAGAGGAATTTTGTTTACTTCCAAAAAATCTAAAATCCATTTCTTATACCGCTCCACAGTGCACTTACTGTAACGGCGTACCACAAGGGCATTCTGCAATTTTTTCAATTCTTCCCTTATGACAGAATCCTCAGAAACATCTTCCATATTGAAAAGACCTGTCTTGTACAGTTTTTCAAGCAACATGCAGGAGGCATATTTTGTATCGGGAATGAGCCATGCTTTTTGTACGGCATCATATTTTCTACCTGGAATAGAGCGTACGGCATTCAGCAAATTTTGATCAAAACCTTGCGAAAAATAGACGGAAAAGAAATTTTTATCAAATGATTTTATTGTAACTGTCATAAAGATTATTATACACCAATATAAGAAGCTAAGACAGTTTTTAGTTGAAACCTTTCAGGTTTTCAATTAGACAATACATAAAGATTAGAATCGTTTTGAATGAACGATTCTAATCTCTGCTACAAATCACCGTCTATTTCGTTGAAAAGGGCTTCATAAAGAGTGGTGATGTCGTTATTTGACTTGCTCACCGTATCGGCAAGGCGCTGAGCCAGACACATTGTAACGCGGTAGCCTATAAGAGGCTCAATTTCTGCGATTTTCATGAAGTCATCCCTATTCATCACAATGACTGTGCAGTCTGTTGCAGCCTGAATTGTAGCACTCCTGGTGTTTGTGCTGATAAGGGCGTTTTCTCCAAAGAAAACGTTTTGGTCGGCAGAAAGGTTTGCAAGGGCTATTCTGTCACCAGAAAGCGTGTTCTTAAAAATCTTTACGCTTCCTGAATGAAGTATGTAAAACTCATCACCAATCTCGCCTTCCTTGATTATTTTTTCGCCTTTCTTGAATTTCTTTATAGAAAAGCAGGAAATGATGAGTTTCATTACCTTTGTATTGAAGTCGGAAGGCTCAGCAAACGGGGCAAATAAAGGTAACTTTGAAACCCGTTCAAGAAGTTTCTGTTCGTATTCTTCGTCAGTTTCTTTCTTCTGCATTTTTTACCTCCTTGCCACGTACAAAAATTGCCTTAGTGCTCTGCTGTATTATGACATCGTCAGAAGGAGCAAGTATTGGGGCATTGCTTTTCAAGAGTTTGACTTTTTGAAGGTTTGAAACAATTTTCTTGACATCTGGGTTCTTCTGGGCTTCACGAAGAGCTTCCTTACGTCTCTGGTAAAAATTACCGGTGTTCATCAAAAGGCCTATAAGAATGGATGATGAGTCCGGCTCCTGAGAGTCTTTGAATTCTTTGTAAGATTTACCAAGGAATTTTGAAGGAATGTCTTCTATAATTATGCCTGAGTAGGCATCATCACCAATAAGTTCCATAATGACGTTACTGTAACCGACTCCGCTAGAAGCTGTCGCAAGCAGGCTGTACTCGTAATTTGTCGTCATTATGATTTCATCACAGTGTGCCATTTCAAGATGCTTCTTAAATTTTGCATCCGAGATTTCAGCTGCAATATATACGCTCGGGTTCAAGCTTGAAATTGTAAGGGCCGCAAGAACTGTACGAGAATCTGTTTCAAGGCGAGAAAACTTCTTTGCCCTGTCGGCTATAATCAGCGCCCTGGTAGCTGTCTCAACGTGGGCTCGTTTCAGGGTAGACTCGTCAGAAAAGTCTCCGGAAACATAGCTGATTGCCTTGAAACGTTTTTCGGCCCTAAGCTGCTCAACTTCTTCTGCCGGAGCATCATTTACAAGAACAATCATTTCAGGTGTTATATCCAGATTCGATTTTAAAACACTGTCCAAAATCTTTTCAAAATCATCTCTCCATCCGCAAAGTAAAAAATGTCCTTCCATCGTCTTTATTTTCGCCAACCCCTTGTCTTTTTTCATCTGAGCATCCATGAATATGGAAGCTATCTTACCCGTAACGGCACTACCTACCAATATACCAAGTATCAATATGATAAAGCTGTAAAGTCTGCCGAGAGGCGTTACTACACAAATGTCATAATAGCCGGCAACGAATATAACAAGAAAGTTCCACAGGCTGTCTGCAAGGCTTTCCATAGAAACGCCGGCTTCATACTTAAAGATCAGCAAAACCAAGCTTACCATTACAAGAGGAACTGCAACCCACAAGTATGTCAAAGGATTCTTAAGTAGTTCTTTTATTTTCCGCAATAATTTCCGCATTGTCATAACAGATTCTATTTATAGCATACAGTCAAAACCGGTAAAAAGCAATAAAAAAAGGGAACACAGCCAGGACATTATCCTTGCCGCATTCCCTTTGCCAGCATTACAACGACTTATTTCTTAAAATATACGTATGAATTGTAGCATGCCTTTCTGAGCTTTATGCCAGAAGATTCATCCTTGTAATACTTTGTCTTGTCCTTAGCCTTGTAGTAATAGTGCTTGTAACCATGTTCTGCAGCAAAATCCTGGAACACGCCCATAGCAGTATTCATTGCTTCTCCAACTTCATAGTTGGCAGTAAGACATTCATAGTAAAAACGAACTTCACCTGTAAGAGGTGTGTAGTCAAGCCACATTTTTACATCTGAAGCTGTAGGATGCAAATCTGCATACTTGTCCTCGATTGTAATTGTAGTTGTTGTGCGGTCTGCGTAGCTGTCTGCACCCTGCCGAGTAGGATCTCCAGCTGTCTGAGCACATACCAATGTTGCTGCTGATACAAATGCAGCTGCCAACAAAGCAATTATCTTCTTCATAGTGTCCTCCTATAAATATAGTCAGTAATAAGTATACTTAACTATTTTATCAGTTTCCATAAAAAATTCAAGGTCTGCTACATACTGACCTTCACTAATATAAACTCTCGGTTCCCCAATAAGTAACAACATCCCGTAAATTTCTTTTGGTTTATTTTTTATGTAAATTCTCCAATATTCACGTACTGCGTTTTTCATAGCCTGGGAACAGGCTTCCTTTATTCCCTCAAAACCGTTTGCTACGGAAGACTTGCCGATGCCGTGCACTTTAGGATGTGCAATGGCATTCCACCTGCGGTAAGCAAGCTGCTGGGATTCAGTCCTGTCGCAATATGCCCAACACAATAGCCTGTCGTCTTCAACAACAGGATTTTTATATGTAATGGGATTTACATTGCCACTGTAAGGTATAACTTCTTGAAATTCAAATTCTTCTGAAATTCTACGAGTTTTGTCATAGGGCACATAATCAAACGTCCAGCCTGAAATCATTCCAGACAGCAAAAAAGGGGCTATTTTCTTTGCCCTTGCCACGGCGAAATCATACATGCCTGAGCTTGAAACTTTAGGAACTTTTTGGACGGCAGAGCCGTCACCGACATTTTCATCGAGGTCGCCTGGAAATGCGTCCATTTCAGACCAAATTTGGACGCGCAGCTGTTCTTTCTGAGACGGAACCTGTGCAAAAAGAACTGAAGCTGAAAAAAATATAAGCAGAAAAAGTATTATTTTTTTTATGCGGACTAATCGAACCATGCATTTTTCCATATTTTAATGGGATGCAAACCCATTCGTACAATAAGATACAGCCACGCAATTGCAAATCCCGTCAAATGAGTGAGATGCGCAACATTGCTGCCGCCACGGAAATGACTTCCCAATTCTATAACCGCGTACCCTAATACAAGTAACGGAGCAGGAACTGGAATTATACCGTAAACACCTATTATACTTTTCGGAAAAAGTACTGCAAAAATAAGGAGTATTGAATACAGTGCACCGCTGGCACCGACAAGATTTACATAGTAATAGCCCGAAAAAAAGTAGAGTGCAAGGGAAATCACACCGTCAAGAATGCCGCAAAGAAAATAAAACAGAAGAAACTCTTTTGAGCCAATTGCACGCTCAACCTGTAGTCCGAACATAAAAATTCCAAACATGTTCAGCAGTATGTGAGTAAATCCTGAATGCACAAACATATATGTAACCGGCTGCCACCAAAAACCGCGCCCCACACAGTTAATGACGCTGAGTCCGAGACGTGGATATAATCCGGGGAATATGTTTACAGCTAGAAAAACAACTATGTTTGCAGCAATAATTACAAATGTCGCATTAAAAAATGAATACCTAAACGGCTTTCTTATAAGATTCAATTCAAGATCCTTCTTTGTGATGTTCTATGCTGGCAAGCATCGCATCATCGGCAAACGTAATGCAGTTGCGTCCATGCTCTTTAGAAAAATATAATGCCCTGTCAGCCTGATCAACAAGTATGTTTGCACTTTTTGCAGGATTTTTAACAGATGAAAAGGTTGTAACGCCACCAGACATTGTAATGCGCAGGTGCTTGCTGTTATACGAAAAATCATACTGCTCAATATTACGGCGGATACGTTCGGCAACCTTTATGGCATTTTCTGCAGTGGTTTTATTGAGCATGATGGTAAATTCTTCACCACCGTATCTGGATGCCAAATCTCTGGAGCGTATGCTCTTTTTTATGACATGTGCGACTTCTTCCAATATATAGTCCCCACACGCATGTCCAAAAGAATCATTTACTGATTTAAAGAAATCAATGTCAAACATCAATACGCTCAAAGGAACGTCACTGGAAAGGGCTTCTTCAAGCCTGTCCGAAAGCACGTTGAAAAAGTAATATTTGAATTTAAGGTGCGTGGTCATATCAGTGGAAGAAATTTCCAGCAGAGATGCATTGTTAACGGTGATGGCTGCAATAGAAGCGATGTCTGCAATCTGCTTCTTGTCATAATCAGAATACTCTCTTCCAAATTCCAAATGTTCTCCCAAAAAAAGGAGCCCATTCATTTTTTTCTTTGTAACAAAAGGAATTAATAATGTTGGATTCAGAGAGTCCAAGATTCGCAGTTCCTTTGACCCAGGAATCATAGCTTTTATTTCCTGCAAGGAATAGGCACGGGGAGTCGATTCCATCTTTTCAATAAGTATTGAATTTCTTGGTATTGAATAATAAATGATGGGATTCGGCTCAAAATTGATGTAGTAATCGTCCATGTTATATGCGTTGTCATGGATTGGATCAAGAATAAACATTCCTGCTCCTGTCACTCTCATCTGAGCCATTGTTGTGTAAAGAATGGACTCTATAAGTTTTGACAGTTCAAAGGTAGAAGATAAGGAGCGGAACAAAAGAAGTGTCTGGTTGAGATCATAAATCTGTTTTTCATAGTCAAGTTTTGACAAACCGCCAGAATCTTCACCCATTATTTCTTTTTATCCCCCTTACTCAGCGTAACGTAATCTTTCATTATATCAAGGAAAAGTTTCCACTGACCTATGCTTGTATCAAGAAAATCAAATTTTTCCCTGTTTCGTGTAGACATCGTAAGAACCTTCAGGTTAGTAATTGCATCCGAAGTCGGTTTTTTTGCCTCAACAACAATTTCAGAAACCTTATCATACAATTTAAATATGTTCATGGCTTCTTTCTGAACAATCATCTTTGCTTCTTTTTCAATTTTATCTACGAGACTCTTTAATTTTCCAATAAAGGCTGCATCGCGGTGACTGTCCCTGACAAAGCCAAGAATAAGATTTTCATCATAAAGGCAGGAAGTCTCAAACTGATGCTCAAACGCCTCTACATGAGACAGTCCGTCATTAACGGCATAAACCTCTTCCGCAAAATCCGATTTATACTCAGGCTGATTGAAAAATCCCTCAATTGCAATATCATTTAGAAGGGACTGAACCTTGTCTTTATAATAGTTAACAAGGAACGACTTAAGAACCTGCATTGGAAGTATCCAGAAAAATGAACACGGAGTACTCTGCTTGAGAGTGTTATTAAGTTCATTATTATAGCCTTTGAGAGTTTCCAATGTCTTACCGGCAAACAATGCCTTTACCTCATTACCTATAGTTTCATTCTGAAGCTCATTTTTCAGGCGTCCTTCATCAATAACAAAACGGTTTTCAAGGAATTCCCCATAACGGGCACGCTCTCCACCCTTATACTGTACGCGCTCAGGTTCAAGCTCAGGATTTCCTTTGGCAAGCCTTACCAGACCTTTCAGAAGGTCTGTCTTTAATACTGTTTTTACAGCTCCCTGAATTTTCTTAAGGCAGGAATCCAGCTCCATTTCTTTTGTGCGGTCAATCTTATTTCCGTTATGAAGCTGATTAAGGGCACATATTGCATTACTTGTTGATTTGTTTATATCAAGATCTGCCATAACAAAATACAAATCCTGAAGGGAATTTTCCATCAAATCAAGAGGTATTGCTGAGAATTTAGGAAGGTAATTCGGTGCAGATGAAAAATCAGGGTCAAACAACCGGAGTGATGACATGTAATTAAAATGGCATATATCATTCACCTGCATAAGGTTATCTATTACTTTATCGATTTTTGAAAACTGTGATGATTTTAACTCTACAAGGACTTTTTCAAGCCTTACCCTCTCTCTCTCAAAATGACGGCTGAGGGATTCTGCCTTAGATGCCGCTTCCTTGCGGTTTTCATACGAAAGGGATTCTATAATCTTTTGGGAATCTGCAGAAAAACCAGTCATAATAAGCTGCTCAACAAAATGATGATTCCTTTCAAGATCTTCACTGCACAATGTCTCCGAAAGCAAATCCAGCAAAGGTTTCGTGCTGTTAAACAATACCCTTAAAGATTCTGCAAAATTAGCCTGCAACATATCATTTTTATAAATGCAGGGAGTAAAAGATTTCAGTTCATTCTCAATTTTGCGCAATGCAACACGTTTTTTTACTTCCGGCGAGGTTGGCATAAATATTTCTTGCAGAACATCTACTATACTCTGAAAAATTTGCATATCTTATTATAGGCTATAAAAGCTATTTAGACAAGGTAGGAATTAAAAATAGACTGATAATCCTCTTTTGTACAAGCATTTACGACTTTCAGGCGGAGTTTCGCCCCTCCACGTATTCCAGAACTGTAGGCACAGAATTTTTTCCTCATCTGAAGGCAGGCCTGCTTTTCGCCCTTATCATCAATATTCATGTCAAGTTCCCTGAATCCTGCAAGCAGACGTTCCTTCACGCTTTCTTCCTGATAGCTTCCTTCTAGCAAATATTGTTTTGTACGAGTAAACAAAAAAGGATCCCCCATAGCTCCGCGTGCAAACATTACTCCATCCACGCCTGTTTCTTCCAGCATCTTTTTTGCTGTCTCTGGAGTATGTGCATCTCCGCTTCCGAAAACTGGGATTTTTCCGTTCACGTATTCAACAAGCTTGCGCTGAATTTCCCAATCAGCCTTTCCCTCATAGCCTTGGGCACGAGTCCTTGCATGAATTGTAATGCCATCCACTCCCGCACTCAAAGCAGCCTCTGCCGCTTCTTTCCATGTCAAATGCTGGGCATCCCATCCACTTCGTATCTTTACAGTTACAGGAACAACTCCTGCGGCATCTTTCACGGCCTTTACAATGGCATAAAGCCTGTCAGGTTCTTTTGTCAGCATGCTTCCAGCTCCAGACTTTACTATTTTTGGAACAGGACATCCGGCATTAATGTCAATCACGCTACAATGAGTCTGTTCAAGAACCAGAGGAACTGCCCTTGCCATTACATCTGCGTTACCGCCGAAAATCTGCACGGCATATTCTTTTTCAACAGGAGAACGAGCCATGAGGGCTTCTGTTTTTTCAGAACCGCGGGTAAGGGCTTCCGCAGAAACCATCTCCGTGGTGCAGAACGAAGCACCACATTCTATGCACAAAGAACGGAAAGCTCTATCACTGTAACCCGCAATAGGCGCAAGGAACAGATTTCCGTCTAATGAGAGACCACCGATTGATACAGGATGATAAAAATCCATTATTCTTCCGCAAGACCAAATATCTTACAGCTATTCTTCCACAACTGTGCACTAAGTTTTTCCAAATCCATTTCAAGCATTTCTGCCAGGAATTTTGCAGTAGCAGGAAGATATGCCGGCATCGTGCGCTTTTTCTCACGATATTCTGCAGGAATCATGAAAGGACTTTCCGTTTCAATAAGAATCCTGTCAAGAGGTATATTAAGAACAGTCTCGTGAAGATTCCGTGCATTCCTATATGTAAGGTTTCCGGCAAAAGAAAAATACACGTCGAATCCAGCGTCAAGACAACTTTTCGCATAGGAAGCATTCTCACTGTAACAATGAAATACAGCGCCTTTTGACGGAATGCGGTCTTTTAGGATTTCAAAAATATCTTTTCCTGCATCACGGTTGTGAATGATGACGGGCAGGTTGAACTTCTGAGCAAGTTCAAGCTGAGTGATAAAAAGTTCTATCTGACTTTTTTTATCACCATACTGCTTTAAATAATCCAGTCCTGTTTCGCCAATGGCTACGACATTAGGAAGCTTTACGCTTTCTTCAATGGTCTTGATCCAGTCTGCGCCAGGAGCCATAACTTCCGAAGGACCGACACCAACAGCATGATATATTTCTTTCTGTGATTTCAAAACTGTATATTCTTTTTTAAAATCATGCAGGCTGTTGTTTATGCTAATGATGCGGTTCACACCTGCATGTTTAGCTTTCTGAATAATACGTATCTGTTCTATAGGGTCATCACAAATCAACCCTATATGGGCGTGAGTATCAAAAAATTGCATGGCTTTTCCTTAAAATCGAGTAGTACAACAGAATAGCTAACTTTTTTTTCTATTCTCCCGATAATAATAACATACCAAAACTTACTAGTCAACTTTATTTTGAAAAATTGACATTCAATGTATACTATGATATAGTAGCAAAAGGATTTTTGATACTGGTTTTAAGGAGTTTCTTTTGGCTCGCTCACGCAGATATAAAAAGTTTGAAAAAAACTTTGTTTCACATATACTTCATGGACTAGGAAGTTTTTTTTCTGTCATAGGGACAGGCTGCAAGAAACTTATCGGGCTTTTTGATGAAAAAATCACAATAATGATTGTACCTCATGCAAACAGCAAGGTAATCAATATTCAGACAAACATATTCGCAATGATTATGGGAGCTGTAATCCTTGCCGGAATTACAGGTTCTTTCGTTTATTTTAATAAAAAGACAATATCCAGTACCATTGAAATAAGCAGACTCCGCAAGGAAAACAGAGAAACTCTTGCAAGCCTTGACGAGCTTAGGGATGAGAACAACAACCTTCTTCAGGCCGCAAAGCGATTCCAGACATCATTAAGCCAGTCATTATCATTGCTTGGCATAAACCAAAGCACGTCTGTTACAGGAGCTGGAAACAAAAACAGCGATTTGGCTTCCCTTTTCAGCACTCAGGACATTACATCCGGATCCCTCAAAGAAACATCAGACATCAAGCAGCTTACGGCATATCTTGAAGGTGCAGTACAGCCCGTGGAAGAAATCGGCGAAATGCTCAAAAACCAGGGAACCCTTTTCACAGACATTCCTAATGTTTGGCCAGTAAAAAATGGTATCGGTCACATCTCAATGGCTTTCGGTCAGAACATACACCCTATTACACAACAATGGTACATTCACAAAGGTTTAGATTTCAGTACATGGCGATCGGGTGATCCTGTCATTGCAACTGCAAACGGGCAGGTTGTAACTGTCGGTTACGATGACAGTTTCGGCAACAATATCATCATAAAGCACAAGCACGGAATTTATACACGATATGCTCACCTTGCAACCATCAGAGTCCACAAGGGCGACATGGTTACACAGCGTCAGGTTATCGGAACAATAGGAAGCACTGGTATTGCAACAGGTCCACACCTGCATTATGAAGTTCATATAGGTTCCAGTGTTGTAGACCCTGCAAAATATATTAACATAAAATAATCAGATGGCATTATTCAATAGCGAAGACGCTTCCATAAATAACGTAATCAGCAAAGGTTCTTCCGTATCAGGGAACATTAAAATAAACGGTTACATTCATATCGATGGGGATCTTGAAGGCAATTTGGAATGTTCAGGAAATGTCACCATTGGGCAGGACGCAAGAATCCGCGGAAACATTACTGCAAAGTCAATGACAATAAGTGGCATTGTATATGGCAATTTATATGCGCAAAATTCTGTACATCTTCTTTCAACCAGTGCCGTCATTGGAGACATACAGGCTCGAAAGGTTCAGGCAGATGAAGATGTCATAATGCACGGGCATTGCATTTGTCTTTCTGAAGAAAATTCTTATAATGAAGCTCTCTCAAACTGGCAGAACACACAGGCTGTTACATCAAAAATCGTAAAGGTATAAACCTATGGCAGTAGAATCTGTAAATCAGACTCAAAGCCTGTACTTTGCAGCAGTGCAGACTGCAAAGCAGGAAGCTGCAAAAGCCGAGAAAAAAAGAAAGACAGATAAGCTGAAGGCAAAAATATTTTCATCAGCTTTACAAAAATCACAGGAAGAACACGAACTTTTATCAGCTGGATTTCCGAAAGAAATTGCAGGCATGACAACAGAAGAAGCTGTCATATACCTGAAGGATGCCGCGGACATTGCGGCAGAAACGCTTAAGTCAAATCAGATACCTCAGAATTTTACAGATTACCGCAAAAAAGTAAGCCAGTTCATGAGGTTTGTTGTAAAAAATAATATTGAAATCAAACACAAAATGAAATATCGTGCAAATACAAAAAGGCACTTGAGACTTTCTCCGTATGTACAGGTGAGCATAATAAATCAGAAGCTTGATGAAATGGCAAAGTGGCTCATATCATCACATCGCGATACTCTGAAAATGCTTGCAAGAATTGATGAAATAAACGGATTGCTGGTAGACTTGCTGGCAACTTAATTGATAAAATAAAAGGAATACAAAAGGAATTAATTATATGTCAGATATATTTGAACAGGATATAAACAGAGATTCAGAAGATCTTGCAGAACTTGAAGATGATACATTAGATGATGCGGATAACGAAGAATATATATTCCCCAAAAATTTATATAAATTAAAACTGGAATATTCTAGCGAAGGAATTTATGCAACAATACCTCCATCAATCAAAGTCAAGACAGGCGATTATGTAATAATTCCTACAAGGTACGGAAGTGATCTTGCTTTGAACCTTGGAAAAACTGAAGTTCCTACAGGAATAAAACCCAGCGATGTTGTAGAAGTCATACGCATTGCAGACAGCAAGGACTTATCTCATTCAGAAGAACTGCTCGCAAAGGAAAAAGAAGCATCTAAGACTTTCAAGGAAAAAGTAGAAGCTCACAAACTGGACATGAAGCTCATTTCCGTTCACTTTCTGGTAGGAGAGCCAAAAGTCCTCTTTTTCTTTTCAAGCGACAACAGAGTTGATTTCAGGGAACTTGTCAAAGACCTTGTAGCTGTGTTTAAAATGAGGATAGAACTAAGGCAGATAGGCGTGCGTGATGAAAGCCGCATTACAGGAGGTCTTGGAGTATGCGGAAGACCATTCTGCTGTCACTCAGTAAATGACAAGCTGCCGTCTGTAAGCATACGCATGGCAAAGGATCAGAACCTTAGCTTGAATTCCATGAAAATAAGCGGTCAATGCGGAAGGCTTCTTTGCTGCCTAAGTTATGAGCATAACTGGTACGAGGAAGCAAGAAAGAAGATGCCGTCTGAAGGTGTCAGAATACACTATGACAATACCAATTTCAGAGTGACGGAAGTAAATCCAAGTTCTTCAATGGTTAAGATAACAGGCGAAGACGGACGCATACTTGAAATAAATGCACAGCGTTTTTCACGAGAAGGAAATAAATGGAAAATAAACTGATGCTAATTAGAAATCCGCACAACAATAGAATCTTCTTTACCAGTAAACGGATTTTTTGCAAAATCTGAATAAAACTCAACAGAAGAAAAACCAGCATTCTTTGCAAGGCTTTCGATTTCTTCTGGCATGAGCATACATACTGGTGTATCTTTTTGGATTGGCAGCATCTTGCCTGATCCAGTTTCTACATTCTGCACAATGAAACTACTACCATTTTCTGCCTTCCATACTTCAGAAAACAGACGGACGCGAATGCTTTCCCGTACAGGAAGGCTTATCATCGGTACAGCTCCATATTTGGCAAAATTCGGCAGAGAAACTATAAACGAACCTTCAGATGAAAGAAGGGACTTGATATCATGAAAAAACTTTTTCAGCAATATACGGTCATGTATATATATGATGCGGTCATTCAGACAAGAAATTACATTATAAAAGCCTTTTCCCAAAAATTTAGTCATGTCCATGTATGACATTTCAAAAAAACGAACAGACATAAGCTGATTGCGTCTTCTCAAATTTGCACAATAAATAAGCTCTGTATTATCTTCAAGGCCTGTAACATCATGACCTGCACGTGCAAGCAAATTTTCAAACATGCCAGTACCACAGCTAACATTTAAAAACTTTACAGGAGAAACATATTTCCCCATTAACTCATCATAAAATTTTTTCTGGCTTTCTGTTACAGGAAAAAGCTCATCGTAATATTCAACCAAATTTTGAATTGCTGACATATCTCAATTATAAGTATAAAACCCATAAATTGCAACTTATTTTACGGTATAACAAGAAGTAACAGTCTCATCACCACAAACGAGGGTAAGAACATGCTTTCCGACAGAAAGTGGAATGTTCCAGCTGAATATATCATATACCGTTCCGCATGACATGCCGTCAACATACAGCTCGGCATGGCTTTTTGAACCGCCTGCAGCCTTGACATTCAACACCTGTACGCCTGCTGGTAAGGAACTGTCATATACAAACGAAGCATTATTTCGAGGAAAAGTAATTTCAAGTACCGAGCCGTCAATTCGAGAACTTCCAAGCATATTGCGAGAATTTGCCCAATGCTGGTATTCTGACGGATAATTTATCTTTAGTTTATTATTATTCCTGTAATGCCAATCACATTTTTTTGCCGCATCAAGTTTTTTATTCCTGCTGGCTGTAATTCGCATAAACTCTTCCGTAACAGAAGGACAGTCTTTTGAAGGGCTGAGACCAGAAAGAGAGCAGACTGAAACTTTTTCATACTCATTAGGCTTTAAGAATTTTCCCGCCCCATAACTATCAGTTAGTTCATCAAGGATTTCACGGACAATCCTTGCAGGAATGCTGCTACCTGTTTCACCAATAACAGTATCTCCACCGAAATTTCCAAACCACACCCCCACCGTAAATTCTGTAGTTGCACCAACAGCAATAATATTCTGATACTGATTTGATGTTCCTGTCTTAAATATGCTCGGATACTTTGTCTTAAATACATAACCGTGCCCAAAGCCTAGCTCCCTGGATGCACTGTCGCTCAGAATGTCACACATAATTCTGGCAGTATCAGAAGCATAAATCTTTTTTTTAAAAGCTCTCTTTGAAAAAGAGCGTTCTGCATAAGCTTTTTCCACACAGTAATTTACAAGAAATCCATCATTAGGAAATACGGAAAAGGCATGTACCATTTCCAAAAGTGAAACTTCACCGCCTCCAAGAGCAAGAGAAAGCCCCAGTTCCGTGCGCTGAGACTGCAAGGAATTGAATCCTAGCTTTAAAAGCAAATCTATATAATTCTGCACCCCCATATTATAAAGCAGGTACACGGCAGGAACATTAAGACTGGAAGCAAGAGCCACGCGTATGCGTACAGGACCGTTATATTTGTTATTAAAATTAAAAGGAATATAGACTCCTTCTCCACCAAAATCTTGCGGAATATCCGGCAATACGTCGGTAGGCGAAAAGCCATTTTCCAATGCCATCGCATAAAGGAAAGGCTTCATTGAACTGCCCGGCTGATTTAAAGTAAGAACTCCGTCTATTTGACCGCTATGCTCATCGTCATAAAAAGAGGCATTGCCAACCCACAGGACAAGCTCTCCTGTTTTATTGTTCATGGCACAGGCCGCTCCATTATGTATTCGAGCCTCTTTGTATTCTTCAAGTTTCTTTTGAATTTGTTTTTCACATCCGGTGACAAGATTACTGTCAATTGATAAAACAAGTTTATCTGGAAGACGAAGTTTTTCAGCCTTATACATCTGAATGACATAGCTGACAAAATGAGGACATAACAATGGATATTCAAACGATTTTTCAGGAGCATATAAAGCAGGTCGGCGAGGTATGACAGAAAGGACTTTTATTTCATCAAGAGAAAGCTTGTCTGGAGTGCGTCCAAAAAATGTCCTTGAAGCACTGCCGACACCTTCCGTCTGAAAACCAAAGGGAACGGAATTTAAATACAACTCAAGAATTTTTTTCTTGGACAGCTTAGCTTCCAAGAAAAAAGCCCGAAACATTTCCAAGACCTTTGTTCCAGCAGAAACAGATTTTTTTCTGGGATAAATAATGCGGACCAGCTGCATCGTAATGGTTGAAGCACCACTTACAACACGTCCAGCCCTTTTATTCTGAACTACAGCCCTTGCTATAGATGCAAAATCTACCCCACAGTGGTAATAGAAATTTTTATCTTCAGCCTCAACAAAAGCATTCACTAGATTTTCCGGCAGTTCGTCAAGAGAATAATATTCTCGTCTAAGACCGTCTCCCAAAGGACGTACCTGAAGCAGAACTCCGTTTCTATCATAAAACCGAGTACTGTTTTCACGCTGCAGGAAAGCAGTCAGAGTCGGACTGGGCATAATTTTAAGGACACACTGCAGGAACAGCACAGCAAGCACTATTCCTGCAAAGACGAACAAAAATCGTCTCAGTTTTGTTTTACTGTCCAAACTTTACCGTTACTTCGGCCAAAGATTTCTTCCTGATACATACACTCTGCAGTTGCAGCAGGAGTGTTATAGTTACCGCATCTGGAAGCACGGAACATGAATTCCACCTTCTGGAATCCCATAGGGAAATAATCCCAGAAGTACTGAACTTCACTGTCATAAATGCCCTGATAAGAAAGTCCCCAGTTATAATTTCTGTAATATGAATCATAATCATCATCATATCCATAGTCATCATAAGAATAATCATCAGTCTTATCAGATTCAGATTCAGGAATTGTACCAGTAGTAACAAACGCAGCATTCATAATTTCACAGCCAGCAGGAACAGGAGCTCGTACAGCTACATATTCCCTAGTACGGGTAGAAGATATAAACACCTTTTCCTTATACACCCTGCCAGAAACAAGCTCATTGCCTGAAACTACTTCACCAGTCTTAACATCAGTAATTTCTGTAAAGATACACAGACCTTCATCCCTTGCAGTCTGTTCTGTTACAGGAATAGCATATTTCAATGATGCAGTGTAGTACAATGAACCTCGACCATTCTTGCTGAACACTAAAGGAAGCTCCTTGTCACGAGGCATTGATTTTACAGGTTCCTCGTTAAAGTCAATCTTAGCATCCACAGGCTGTGCCGCAACACCCTTGAATTTTCCATCTGCAAGCTTTTTCTTATTCAA
This sequence comes from uncultured Treponema sp., assembly GCA_947167345.1. Classification (GTDB taxonomy): domain Bacteria; phylum Spirochaetota; class Spirochaetia; order Treponematales; family Treponemataceae; genus Treponema_D. Next base: position 40,703 of record CAMVHR010000016.1, on the reverse strand, counting down.
AAGGACTTCTGCCGTAAAATCCAAATGTTCCATATTGTTACTCTGAATATAAGTACGGATAGCAATAAGAACTCGTGCTGTTGCAGCAGTTGATGACCAGTAACCGCGGCTGGCTTTCTGCAGCATAAGCAGTTCGTAAACAAGATGCTGGTTCAAATCATCTTTAGGATCAAGCTGCGTAAACAGCTGCAGTGCAAGCGCATAAATTTCAGAAGAATCATTAAAGAATGACCAGTAGCCGCAACCATTTTTCCATCCATTAGTAAATGAAGCACCTCTAGATGTGAGCGTAATAAATTTACGCAGTTTTGAAGCGACTTCTTTTGCCTTGCCTTCCTTATCACAGTTCAGACAGGTAAGACCGCACAAAGCAAGAGTTTCTGCATCAGAATCATTGCTGTCTACAATCTTCTGAATATTCTTCATGCTTATGTCAGCGTCAATGCATGAAGCTGCATAATAAGCATGAGCTGCCTCATACAAAGAATACTTGCTTTCGTCATGCATCATGCAATGATTTGCATACTCAACCAAATAGTTTGCAAGTTTATCAATGTCAATGTTCTTTACAGAGACTCCATTCTCTTTTGCAAGTCCGACAATTTCAGCAATGCGCATTGATACAAACGGACTTGTATAAAGACCACCCGGCCAATAAGGGAATCCACCATCATAACGCTGAGACTTGCCAAATTCCTTTATAGTTTTTGAAGCTACAGACTTAGGATTTTTTACTTCACTTTCAAGTCCAAACAGCTTTATATACTTGTCGAATGCAACAAGAGGAAGAACTGCAGCACTCTTCTGCTCCAGACATCCATAAGGATAATGGAATACATAGCCAATTGCCTCACGCAGTACTCCAAGACGAGTCGGGTCAAGCTGAACATAAAGCTCGCCCTTTCCGTCATCCGCACCACCAGGAATTACAAGTTTTTCTTCAACAGAAGCACTTCCTTTCTCTTCCTCGCCCGTAACATCTCCAACGGTCGTTACAGTCTCATAAAGATAAGGCTTTTCTATTTCCAAAGGCATAAGGACCTTTTCATTTACAACATCACTTTTAACGGTGTATTCGATTGTTATCCATCCAGCTTTCAATGCCTTTATGGAGAACATCAAAGGCTGAGTCTTGTCGCTGGCTACAGAAACAGACTGTTCCTTATTGCCAGAAACAGAGGCTGAACCAGGAAGTTTCTGAACATCACATTCGTCTGTTTCGCCGGATATTTTCTCAATGCCGTCATACACAGCAAGACTGACTTTTACATCGTGAGCAATGCCGTCAATATTTGAAATGACAACCCCAACTTCACCATCATCATTCACACGAAGTTTTCGCGGAAGAGCTGTTCTTACAGAAACAGGATTTGCTACATTCATCTGATCTTCGCTCAGAGCAAAATCATTTTTGCACACTCCGACAGCCGTTATTCTGTATGCAGTCAATGAATCTGGCAATTTAAATTGATAAGAAGCATTACCATCAGCATCTGTAACAAGATCTGGCACAAACACAGCTGTAGGATCAAAGTTCTTGCGCTCATTCATCTTGTCATCATCACCGTCATCTCCTCCTATCAGATTCTTTATTTCATAAGTTACAGGATCCATAAGATAAGCACGAGAATCACCACCAACAATGCAGTTAGGGAAACGGTACTTGCTGTAAAAATAAGAAACTGGATCTGGTACATGATAGTCAATAAGGTCAATTACACCTCTGTCTACTGCCATAAGCGTAATTTCCGCATTTGATAAAGGCTTGCCTCCCTTGGAAGCATGAAGCTGAATGTATGCAGTCTCACCAGGTCTGTACGAAGGCTTGTCAGTCTTAACATCGATAGAGAAGCTTTTCAGCGTAGGGTTTACACTCAATGTTGCAACACCAAACAATCCCTTAGGCTTATCAAGGTCTGGAGTATTGTAAGTATTCTTCGGCATACCGTTTCTTACAGAATACGAAGACAAAGTTACATACATTACAGGAATAAACTTTTCCGTAACAGGAACATCAATAACAGAACAAGGAGAAGAAATATGCTTTATTTCCTGAGAAATAATTCCTTCACGTTCGACAGTCAAAAGATAATCGCCTTTAGGAAGAGGGCTCTGCATAAGAATATGAGCCACATCACCAACTTCATAATTATCCTTGTCGGCAGTCATTGTAATTTCAGTGTCGCTGTTTCTGTTATTCCAGTACCAGTCAGAACTTGTTACATAAAATCTTTTTTCAGTAATGACATCACGACCGCGGGAATCTTTGCAGGAAACACGCAGAACATACGAACCACCTTTTTCAGGAGTAACGGTAAACTGCTTTACTGCATTAGTTCCAGACAAAGGAACTGTATTCTTGCGCTCACTGACCATTTCCTGTTCATAGCGCGTGTAAATCTGTCCGCTGTAAGAAATTTGCTGAATCTGCTTCCATTCCTCGCGCAAAAGCTCAACCGTCATATTTTTATCAGAAGGCAAATCACCTGCTAAAGGAGAGGTGCCGTCTGGAGCTATGCAGACATAATCAAATGCAATATTGTCACCTTTCTTAGGGAATCCATCAATTTTGTTTCTCTTCAATCCAATGTAATATCTTGCCGGATGAACCAGTGTACTTGCGCTTGAAGAAATTGACTGATTACCACTGTCGACGACAGAAGCATGCATCGTGTACAAATAAGGAGTTCCAAGAATTTTTTCACCGCCAGTATGCTGTGTTGTACTTGCCCTTCCGTCATCATTAAGTACGCCCTGTGTGGAATCAAGGGTATCACCCCAGTCATATCCCTGAACAGGTCCGAACGTAAAGTCTTTCAAAGCTGCATCATTGCTGCTGAAATAAGTTTTGCGCCTGTTCCAATACACATCGTAAGAACTTCCTGCAAGACTTCCGCCACCAAGGTAATTTGCCGTAATATCAGCGGCAACATCATCACCAGAATAATATGTAATGGAAGGAACAGATGATGATACTTCAAAGCGCAGTCTCTCAAAGAACTGTACCTGAATTTCGCAAGTTTCCCTCTTCTTTGAAGAAGAACCAGGAACATCCCTCTTATATACAATCGAATAAGTGCCCGGGTCTAAATCTTCTGGTAAAGTAAAGCGGCCCCAGAATGTACCATTATCGGTAGTCGTTCCGCTTTCAGTATAATAAACCTTTGACGACCAAGAACCGTCTGTCAATTCAATTTCATATTTGCCTTTGAATGCTTCATATTCCCCGACACACAAATTGCGGTCAATACCCCGGAAAGTAACAGTTTCACCAGGCTTGTACAGGCCACGGTCTGTAAAGATGAAAGTCACCATGTCAACCTGTTGGGCACGGCTCGGAGACCTTGTATCATATACATCTGAACGCCATAAGTCATGAGATGAAGGCTTATAAATTACACGATCGTCAGATGTTTTTACTTCTATATACAACTCCTCATCTGAGGCTTTTGACTGCAAGGCTCCTTTTTCAAGTTCTATAACACCAAAACCAGAATCATCAGTTTTTGTAATTCCAATTGACTTGTGCTTTTTTGTAATGACATCGATATTATAATTTTCAGTCTTCGCCTCTCTCTTTACAAGACATGCTGTAACGACAGCACCTTTTACAGGATTTCCAGTCTTAAGGCTTGTTACAAGAACAACAGCCTTATTATAGCCGTAACGAGCTGTTACACCCAAATCAGTAACCTGTACAGTCTGATTGTTAGTAATGTCACTGCTGCGTACAACTTTTTTTTCAGTTTCCCAGTCTGTAGTCTTGTATTCATAAGTCATCTTGGCATCAAACTGAACAGCACCGTGATATTCTCCATTTTTACCGTCAAGATAAGGAATCAAATCCACACCTTCAAGTACAGTTTCATTCTGAGGAATTTCAGAAGGATTAAGAACGACGGTATTTTCTTTGTCGCTCACTTTTTTTCCCTGACTGTCGGCAATGGCTTTTACGGTATATACAGAACCGTTCTTAATGTTCTGATGTTCAAAAACAAGCTTAGGTGCAAACTGAGATTCAAGTATACCGAATCCGTAATCCTTAAAATGAGCAAAGCTCTTGGCTTCAGGAACTTCTATCGAATAGACTTTATCAGAACCAAGTTTTCTTCCGTACGCATCTTTTATTCCTGCACCAAGAGTAAGATTATATGTAGAGCCAAAATTAACAGGCAGGCTGTGAACAATGATACGGCGGCCGTCAACAGCAACATTTTTTTCTGTAAGCTTATAATTTAAATCTGTGGTAATGTTCGAGGCTATTTCCTTTGCCCCGTTCTGATCCAGCAATATGTTAAAACGAAATGCTATCGGATTTGTATATTCCGATGAAACATAAGGCTCATCGTCAAAGTATTCGACATCAAACGGATGAAGGGTATGGAATGAACCAGATGTTTCATCTGTAGTTTTGTAACAGTCCTTGTCCGCCATTGCTCCTGAGGCAAGACGAACAGTAACCTGAGTATTTTCATCAGGAGTTTCCTTTAATGAAAGCCTTACCGCATTTTCTTTTTCCTGAACAGCTGTAAACTCATGTGCGTCAGAACCGTTCCAGTCCAACTTCAGGTATTGAGATACGACATCAGAAACAACAGGAAAATTGAACGTAACAAGAATGTCTTTTGCAGCAGAAGGAGCAACGTTTTCATCATCAATAAAAATGCCCTCCTTCATGTCAGAATATCCAGGAACAACCGAAACTATTTTCAGCTCTTCAGGATAAAATGAATACGTAAGGTTTCCTGTAATTTTTCGGTCAGCAACAGACGTTACTTTGTCACTAACCTTTATAGTATATTCCTTCTGAGGAACCACCTGCTCTGAACTTTCAAAGCTCAAAAGGCTTGTACCATACCAGCGGAACACACCTTTGATTGCAGGTGTAATGCTGACAATTTCAGACGTTGCCGATGGTTCTCCAAGTTTCTGCAGCGGAACAACAGGTTCCGAAAATTGAATTTGAATTGAAGGATAGCGGACACTAGAAGAAAGTTCTCCCTGAGGTGTCACTGAAATGACTTCAAATTCTCCGTTTGCAGACAAGGAATTTGCTCCAGCGCTAGTCGTATTATTACTGCCACTTTTCTTATGACAGGCAGTAATGCTGATAAATACACACAGTACAAGAAATAAACGTTTTACAAGTTTTAACATATTCTTTAATTCTAAAGAATATGTGTAATACTGTCAATGAACGAATTACATACAAAAACTCTGCAATGTTTCATTTTTCATGCAAGTATGATATAGTAAATTTGTGAACACGCTCAAAATTACAGCAGCCGCAGTTCTAGCCATATTATGTGCGAACGCACTAAAACTTGACTTTGCTGTTTCAGCAGGAATTGTAGCAATTTTATCGGTTCAGCCAACAAAAAAGGAAACAATCAAAACCGCCATGGCCCGACTGCTTGCCTTTACAGCAGCCCTTGGAATTTCTATTCCGCTCTTTAACCTTCTGGGGTTTACAGTCCAAGTTTTTTTTCTCTACCTTGCAGTTTTCATTTTAATCTGCCAATGGCGTCACTGGATTTCTGCAATGGCAATGGATTCTGTTTTAATCTCACATTTTTTAAGTTTTGGTAAATCAGATATTCCTCAAATAAGGAACGAAGTTCTGCTTTTTGTAATTGGCGTAGGTTTTGGAATTCTTGTAAACATTTTTCTTCACAAAAAGACTAATTATATAGAAGAATTAAAATCCCAGACAGACGACAAAATCCGGCAGGCTCTTCACAGAATGTCTCTACGCATTTTAGATCCCCAGCTTAAGGATTACAACGGAGACTGTTTCATCAGCCTGAACAAGATCATTTTTACTGCAAAAAAACAAGCCGAAGAAAACTTTAACAACCAGTTCACACGAAAAGACACTTATGACACCCGCTACATTTCCATGAGGGAAAATCAGACAAAAGTTCTGCAGGAAATGTTCAAGTGTGCCTGCAAGATTACAACAGTGCCTCATACAGCTCCACTTGTAGCAGCTTTTCTTGAAAAAGTCTCTGTTGAATATCACAAAGACAACGATGTTCAGAATCTACTTGCAGAACTTGAGGAACTGCGATCAAAAATGAAAACCGTTCCGCTTCCTATTGAACGAACAGAGTTTGAAGACAGGGCAAATCTTTTTATGCTCCTTGAAAGGTTGGAAGAATTTCTTATGCTCAAAAGAATATTTGCACAAGAGGTTGTCTAACATAAAACTCTGCTATATCATAATAAAAAATATGGAAGAAAAACAGCGTGCGCAGAGAAACAGAACCCTTACACTGACAGAAGAAGAAGCCTGTAGGTTCAAAAAAAATCTCATGACAGAAGCAAACATTCAGGACGACATCATAAACAAAACATTGAACGGAGACTTAAACGCCCTTCTGCCGTTTATTCCAGATGAGTTTGCAGATCTCATCATCATAGATCCTCCTTACAACCTTTCAAAAGACTTTAACGGCATGAAATTTTCTTCACGCACAAGACAAGAATATGATGAATACCTAGAACAATGGTTTCCGACAGTCTGCCGAAAACTTAAGAAAAACGGCTCGCTTTACATGTGCGGAGACTGGAAATGTACATCATCTCTGCAAAATGCCATTGAAAAAGAACTTACTATCTTAAACAGAATTACATGGCAGCGGGAAAAAGGCCGCGGTGCAAAATCCAACTGGAAAAATGGCATGGAAGACATCTGGTTTGCAGTAAAAAACCCGAACGATTACTATTTTAACGTTGAGGCAGTAAAAATCAAAAGAAAAGTAATTGCACCTTACAAAGAAGACGGAAAGCCTAAAGACTGGGAAGACTCGTCTGATGGAAAATTCCGAATTACATATCCTTCAAACTTTTGGGATGACATAAGCATTCCCTTCTGGTCAATGCCAGAAAATACAGACCATCCGACTCAAAAGCCTGAAAAACTTTATGCAAAACTCATCCTAGCTTCCTCAAAAGAAGGCGATATTGTATTTGACCCTTTTTTGGGGAGCGGAACAACAAGCGTTGTCGCAAAAAAACTAAACCGAAGATACTGTGGCATAGAACTTAACGAAGAGTATTGCCTTTGGGCAGAAAAGCGCCTGTACATGGCAGAAAAAAATCCTTCCATACAGGGATATTCTGACGGTGTATTTTGGGAACGGAACAGCATTTCGGAACAGACAAAAGCTAAAGCAAACGCTAAAGCAAACGCTAAAACTGGCAAAAGCTTGCCATCACAAGAACAACCGCAAATGCTTTTCTAACTCTTTCAAGCTACAGTTTCAGCACCTCGTTCATGCTTCCAGTACGATAGCCCTGCAAGTCAAGGGATATATATGCAAACCCGATTTTCTTAAATTCATTTACGATTTTGTCCTTGTACTTTAAGACATTCATAAAATCATCAGGAAGAACTTCAATTCTTGCAAGATTATCATGAATCCTTACGCGTTCCTGACCAAATCCTAAATCAATAAGAAGCTGCTCAGCTTTGTCTACCATGTCAAGTTTTTCTACAGTAATCAGTTCTCCGTAAGCAAACCTGCTGGCAAGACATGCAAATGACTGTTTTTTCCATGTAGGCAGCCCCATTTCCTTTGACAGCACACGAATTTCAGACTTGTACAGATTGCAGTGACGTAAGGGACTTTTTACACCAAGCTCTGCAACAGCCTGAAGTCCCGGACGGTAATCTCCGTTGTCATCCATATTACTGCCTTCGCAAACATTTGCAATGCCGTTTTCACAGGCAATTTCAAAAATTTTTGTAAACAATTCCTTTTTGCATATATAACAGCGGTTTACAGGATTTTTATCAAAGCCGGGAATTCTCAATTCCTCAGAATCACAAATAAAGTGCCTTATATTCTCTTTTTTGCAGAATTCAACAGCCTCAGTCAATTCTCGAGCAGGAAAAGAATGAGAACGTGCCGTAACAGCAACAGCATTGTCGCCCAAAACTTCATGAGCCGTCTTTAAAAGAAAAGTAGAATCAACACCGCCAGAAAAAGCCACTGCAACACTTTCCAATGATTTAATATAGGCTTTTAAATTCTCCAACTTATCATTAATAAATTTATCCATAACATCACGATATAAAAAAAAATTTAGTACAGTCAATAGGAATAACAGTTTATTAGCACAGGTTTGCATTTAATAAACTTTAATAATGATTGACCTCAAAAATAAAATGCATTAGCATACTTTACTGTATCTTGCATTATATAGGAGTTTTTATGAAAGAACCCTCTTCTGTAACAGTTTCACTTTCCGTCAAATTACTAATTTTACTATTATCTATAGTTCTTATAGCAAACATAACAATCGGACTTATCGCCTACAGAATTTCATCTAAAGGCATGAAAAAAAGCGTAAACAATCAGCTTTCGACTTTTTCTACAGATCTTGTAAATCAGATTTCCGCAATAAATGAAAAACAGTTCAACGCACTGCACTTTCTTGCAGAGCAGAGGTTCTTAAAAGATGAAAGCATTTCCCTTCAGGAAAAAAACTATCAGATTACAAACATTGCATCTTCAATCGGACAGAACTACGAAAACATCGCCTTCTATGATAAAGATGGTAACGCAGTCACAGCAGACGGCCGCGTAATAAACTTTGCAAACCGTCCTTATTTTCAGCAGGCATTCAATGGAAAGGACTTTGTTTCGGATCCTGCTTTCAGTACAGTAACAAACTCCATTCTCCAGCACTACAGCGTACCTGTCTATAACCAGAACAAAAAGCCTATCGGAGCTGTTGTCCTTGTATTGTCGGGTAACAGCATTTATGACGCAATTAAAAATATTGACACAGGAGACGGAATGCATCCGTCTGTCATAAATAACAAAACTCAAAAAACAGTTGCAAATGCAAATGAAAATACAGATGAAACTGTACATGGAGACATTCAGGACAGGACAACAGGTCTAGGTCTTGTTTTGGATCACATTTTTAACGGGCAGGAGGGCATAGAAGACTTCATAGATCCAAACATACATGTGCACCTCATTGCTTCATATAAAAAAGTTCCTGACACAGACTGGACAGTATTTGCAGTTGCCCCTTACGATTTTTACTTTTCAAGCCTTTCCGCCATGAAAAATTCCATGGTTCTCGTAACAATAGCAATCATCATAATCTCATCACTGGCAATAATGCTCCTTATTACAATGCTCATAAAGCCTCTCAAAACTGTAAAAGATTCAATAATCTCAATAGCCAGTGGCAATGCGGATTTAACCAAGCGTATAAATGTCACTTCAAAGGATGAAATCGGTAATGTTGTTGAAGGATTCAACATGTTTACAGAAAAACTGCAGAACATCATCGGAGACATAAAGAGCTCAAAGGACGAGCTTAACAACGCTGGAATTGAAATGAGCAACAGTTCACAGGATACAGCATCTTCAATTACAGAAATCATTTCAAATATTCAGAGTATGCACAACCAGATACGAAATCAGGTTGGCAGCGTAAGTCAGACAGCATCAGCAGTTAATCAAATTGCATCAAACATAGAGTCACTTAAACACATGATCGAAAGTCAGGCAGCTGGTGTAACACAGGTTTCTGCAGCTGTTGAAGAAATGATAGGCAACATTGAATCAGTCAACAATTCTGTTGATAAAATGGCAATGTCATTCAGTAAGTTGGAACAGGACGCACAAGGTGGAATTGTAAAACAGCAGTCCGTAGATGATCAGATTAAAAAGATAGAGCAGCAGTCTGTAATGCTTCAAGAAGCAAACTCTGCAATTTCAAACATTGCAAGTCAGACAAACCTTCTTGCAATGAACGCCGCAATTGAAGCAGCTCATGCAGGAGAAGCAGGAAAGGGTTTTGCTGTTGTTGCAGATGAAATCCGAAAACTCTCTGAAACATCAAGCCAGCAGTCAAAGACAATCGGTGACCAGCTTAAAAACATAAAAGATTCCATTACAACTGTAGTAAATGTTTCTTCTGATTCAAGCAAGGCATTCTCTTCTGTATCACAGCAAATTACACAAGCAGATCAGATTGTAGAACTCATTAAGGGTGCAATGGAAGAACAGAAAATCGGCTCCCGACAGATTATCGATGCCCTTCATAATATGAATGATAGTACTGTAGAAGTTCGTAACGCAGCATCAGAAATGAATGAAGGCAACAGATCAATCCTTCAAGAAATCGGAAGACTGCAAGACTTTACTGCAACAATGAAATCGGGCATGGAAGAAATGTCTATTGGTGCAGAAAAGATAAACGAAACCGGTTCTGTGCTCCAGTCAATTTCCAACCAGGTACAGGAATCAATTAAAAAGATAGGAAATCAGATAGATCAATTCAAAGTCTGATAAAAAATAAACATAAAAAAGGGGATGCCTGTAATGAATCAGGCATCCCCAAATTTATTTTTAACTCTCAACTACTTTAGAAATTGGCTTAATCACTTACTAAACAAGCCAACAAGCTCTTCAACATATTCCCTGTCATAACCGTCAACAGAAATCAGCTGATTTTTATACCAGTCGGCAACACCGCTGCAGGCTTTCTTAAAGCTTTCCATGTCAACTTCATCTTCATGTGCAACTTTCATAATGCCGCGATCTTCCCAATCCTTAATGAGCATCTCGCACTCATAGCGGTTGATGTCACGCTGATACTGAACAGCCTTTTTTGCGTTTGCATCAACGACAGCCTTCTGCTCATCTGTCAATGCATTGTAAACATCGCCATTCATGCAGAAGAACAGACAGTCATAATATGCATTCCACAAAGAAATGTAAGCCTGAACATCCTGTACAGAAGCAGAAGCAATAGAAGGCAAAGGATTTTCCTGACCTTCAACAGTGTTCTGCTGCAATGCTGTGTAACACTCAGACCAGTTCATGTTTGTAGCATTTGCATTCCATGAAGCATAGCTCTGCATAAGAAGATTAGAACCTGCAACACGGATTTTCAAGCCCTTCATGTCTTCCACAGACTTTACTTCGCGCTTAGAATTTGTAAGCTGACGGAATCCGTTTTCAGCAATGCCGAAACAGTGCAAGCCCATTCCAGCAAGAATGTCCTTCAACATTTCACCGGCCTTACCATCAAATTTTTCGTCAACATCATCATAGCCAGAATAGATATATGGCAAAGAAACAACGTTAAAGCGATCATCAAATGACGAATAAATAAGATTTGAGTGCATTGAAATCTGTGTAGGATTTCCTTCAATAAGAGATGCAATTCCATCTGCCTGGCTTCCATTTGTAAGCTGGTCAGAAAATCCATCTACAACAACCTTGACCTTGCCGTTTGTAGACTCATTCATGAGTGCCGCAAAATAACGTCCAGCTTTTGCCCATGTACAGGTTTCTCCAGGAGAACATGCAAAATGCCATGTAGCCTTTTCCCATTCACATGTGCTTGGATATGCGTCAATGCTTGCGTCATACATTTCATTGTCATACATTGCAATTTCGCTTTGAAGCATATCTTCAGCAATTGCATTGCCGGCAGAAGACCTTCTTGGGAAATATGTATAGACAACAAGAACAGCAAGACATGCAAGAACCATTGGAACAACAGCTCTTGAAGTTTCCTGCAAAGTAACTTTCAAACCGTTCTTCAGCTTTACTCCAATTGCAACAAAAAGGTTTACACCGACAGGAGGGGTTACCTGACCGATTGCAAGGTTTACCGTTGTAAGTACACCGAACACAATCGGACTGTAGCCAAGTTTAAGGCATACAGGGTACATTACCGGAATAAAGATATACATTGCAGAGTTTGCATCAATAAAGCATCCTGCAATAAGAAGAATTACATTTACTACAAGAAGGAATATCAATTTGTTTGCAGAAACAGCGGCAAGCAGATTTTCTGCGGCATTTGAAATTCCATACAAAGTGCATACATAAGAAAACAGTGTTGCACTTGCAATGATGAACATAATGCCACCTGTAGTCTTTGCAGAATCAATCAAAATTTCCACAAGCTGCTTAAGTTTAATTTCCTTGTAAACAAAAACACCTACAATAAGACCGTAAACAGCGGCAACAGCAGCAGCTTCTGTAGGAGTAAAGATGCCTCCGTAAATTCCGCCAAGAATGATTACCGGCATTAAAAGTCCCCACAGTGCATCCAGAAAACTTGAAAAACGTTCTTTGCCGCTAGCCTTCTGCATTGTAGGCTTAATGTCCTTTCTGCGTACTTCAAACAGAACAACAAGAATGAGAGCCACACCAACAAGAATGCCAGGAATAATGCCAGCCATAAAAAGCTTACCAACATTATCGCCAGTAATAGAAGCATATACAACATAGGCGATGCTAGGAGGAATGATGATTGCAGTAGAACTTGCAGTTGCCATGAGTGCAGTTGCAAAGGCAGGTGTAAATCCAGCTTCGATCATTGCAGGGATCAGAATTGCACCAAGAGCTGCAACTGTAGCAGGTCCCGAACCAGAGATTGCACCAAAGAAACAGGCTGTAATGACACTTACAATTGCAATGCCGCCTCTTTTATGACCAACAAGGCTGTTTACAAATTTAATGAGACGTGTAGAAATTCCAGCCTTTGCCATAATGTTTCCGGCAATAATAAAGAATGGAATGGCAAGAAGAAGAGTTTTGCTTATGCCAGAATAGGTATTTGTTGCAATGACTGCGAGGTTCTGTCCTGAAAAAAGAATTGCAGCGGCAGAAGAAGCGCCAAGACATATTGCAATTGGAACATCAATAATCAGAAGCACAAAGAATACTAAAAACAATATTACAGAAACCATCTTATTTATGCTCCTCTACGAATTTCATTGTATTTTCAATTAAATGAAGAATAAGGCAGATTCCAGCAACTGGAACAAAAAGGCGGAATATCCACATTGGCCAGTGAAGGACAAATGTATGCTGATTGCGGCTAAAGTCAATTGCCGTTCTCAAAAAGCCCTGATATGTAAGGACAGCACAGTATGCAATGCTGATAATGTTTGCTACAAGTTTCTGAATCAGACGAGACTTTCCTTTAAGCTGGTCAGAAAACAGGCTTAATCCAACAAGACCTCCGTCCTCACGACTGCACAAAGCGGCACCAATAAGTGACACAAGGACAAAAACTGCAACAACAAGTTCATCTGCAAATGCAAATGAATGATTAAAAACAAAACGTCCTATAACGTTTACAAAGATGAGGATTAAAATAGCAAAAGTGGTCAAAACCATGACGGAATTTTCCACGGCTACAACACCCTTCATGACTTTTCGGAAAGCATTCATTAAAAAAGCACCCCTTTCTTTAGTATAATTAAATAGAGTTTAATTATTTTACATTTTTTAAGAAGGGTCAAGAGAAAAAGGACAAAAATTGCTGTTATGTGTTATTTTCCGGCTAGATTATAAACTTCATTATCTGCCCAAATAATAATAATTTTATAAAAACAACGCACCGCCACAAAGACGGTGCGTTTTCGTTAGAATTATTTAAGGTAGAATTGCCTTAATCCTTCTGATAGTAGTACTCGCTATGGGTATTACTACTATAACCGCTCAGTACATTGCTAGGATCTTTCATCTTTCCAGCATCAAGCGTAATGCCAGACACAACTGGATTACCACTTGTATCATACAAAGTCCAAGTACCCGATGCAGTAAATGTTTCAAGATGCCTAGATTCCTCGAAAGCACTTATACTTATTGTAGTTGTACTAGCAGGAATGGTTACAGATGTCAACTCTGAATATCGGAACGCATGTTCTCCAATTGACTGAAGACTTGAAGGTAACGTAATGCTTGTTATGTTAGTATCATAGAAAGCACCATATTCTATCGATGTTACAGTATCTGGCAATGTGATACCCATAACACCTCTGTTTCCAATGCTGGAAGAACAGGTAAATGCACTAGACGGTATTACCGTGAAATTACATCCGCTTAAATCCAGTGTACAATATACACCTGGTGTAGAACTAGGCGTTGTATAACTATTAAGCTTGCTTTTTATAGTATTAAAATCAGAGGAACCTGTTACGCCTGTAATCGTTACAGGACATGGACACTCCGCTGTTCCAGTTCCATCTCTAGTAAAATCAAGGGCACTGAATTGCGCTAGAGTACCGTTAAAGTTTGTTACAGTGCCTTCCATCCACACACCCCATATAAAACCATTACAAGGATCATCATACGGAGTCGAACCAAATACAAATGAAACTACCCCATCAAGTCCACTCTTCCAGCCAACAAGCGTATATCCAGGTTTTGAAGCTGAAGCTACAGCATCAGGTGCGGTAAGAGGTTTTCCATAAACAGCAGTAACATCACTAGCCAGTGTTGTTCCCCATCCTGCACCTGCAATCGCTTCAAGATATATAGTAATTGACCTAGTGTACTTTGCGTAGTAGGTCTTATTTCCTGTAGAACCTGCAGGTACAGAAGTTACAGCCGTTGTATAATCTGCATCCGTATACCAGCCTGCAAATGTAGCGTTGCTGACATCAGATAGATCCGTTTCAACAGGCAAGGTTCTTGCATCTGTAGGACTGTACGTATACTTAGCGAAAGGCTTTCCACTAGAGTCATTTGTTGCAACTGTAACGCTAAATCCGTCAGGCATTACATAAGTAATGTCATACACAGGTGTCCAGATTGCATAATATGTCTTATCTGCCGTAATTGCGATTGCAGTAGGAGTAACAGCCGTTGTTCCTGTAGCAGTTTCTGCCCATCCGCCAAAGTCGTATCCCGCCTTAGAAAAGTTTCCAGCTGAAGTTCCAGCAGAAGGAACGTTTGCAGCTGTCGGTGCAGTTCCATGAGAAACACTCGTTGTTGAACTTGCAGCTCCAGCTTCTGTACCGCCTATATGACCGCCATTGAAGTTAAATGTAACCGTATATGCAGTAACATTGTAAATTGCATACAAATCAAGGTCTGCCGTTATTGGAGTGTTCCAGTTAAATTCATCAGTAGCCGTAGAGGAAGTACCCCAATAAGAAAATGTAGCTCCTTCCTCATTAAAATCACCAGTCGGTTTTGAAACAGGGTATCCGTCCGAAACTTCTTTAGGCAACAATGCAGCACCTGTTCCACCAGAGCCGTAGTGGAACGTTACAGTGTGATAGTCCAGTCTATGCAAGGTTATTTTGACAGTCTTAGTTACATCGGCTTCAATATCTACAGAGGCAGTGCCCTTTGCAGTTACATTGCCGTCTGCCCTTTTGGCAAAGGCAACAACATCGTAATGTCCTACAGGGATGTTTTCAAACTTAAGAGTTTCACCAGATCCACAAGACTTTGTAGCTTTATAGGAAGAAGAATCTATAGTTACCGTAAAGGTTTGAAAATTTGAATCAACTTTTTCATATTGGCTGGCAGCTCGTTCCACTGTTCCAGGCAGCTGAACGCACAAGGATGTTGCTTCTCCGCCAGCACCACCACCGCCTGCTCCACCGGCACAGGAAAAAAGAATTACTGAAAGCAGTGAACATACAAGCAAAAGGGGGCATTTCAAAGTTCTTTTTATAATAAAACTACCTGAATTTATCATAAAACGACCTCCTTAGTTTTTTATCGGAACTTAAAAATTATCTTTCAAATTATCTATGTCTCATTTTTTTTGTAACACGATATTTTCAATTTGTCAACAAAACTGGGATGAACGTCGAATTTTAGGGATGAAAAGTGGGATTTCAATCAAATATTAAGTTTTCTGCCAGGAAATTCTATAAAAACATGAGTTTTATCTTCTGCAATACGCCACTTTCTGAAGTTTTTTGTTCCAAAAAAACTTCAAAATTTCATTCCAAGCAATATTTGCAATATTAATGGAAGCTTTTGACTAAACGACTGAAATATGCTATATTAGAGTTACAAGGCCAGAAGCGAATTCTGGTCTTGTCCATTTTAAATCTGCATGTACAGTCCCATTCTACCTAGATTGACCAATCTCCCTAGCTAGATTACACTCCCTCTCTCGGCGGTAATTGAATTCATGACATTACAGTAATCAGTTTGTAACATTAAGGTAAACGGATTCATTCATTACAGTAAAAGAAGTATAGACAGATACTACACAAAACATTTACAGACACGCAAAGACCGCACTTTTACAAAATAGCTGTCTGTGATATATTAACGGCATGAATACAACTCTTGTGCTGGCAAGCGGCATTGTTTTTATGGTAATGGGAACAATGTTCTGCGGCGTAGCCTTTTATCTTAAATCCCCAAAATTCCTTGAAAAAGCCCCTATCGGAAAAATTGCAGGAACTATCTTCTATATAATAGGAGCATTAACCTTTGTAACAGGAATGTTAGCAGTCATCTTCTATAAAGATGTAGAAAAATCTTTTATCCAGGCTGGCTTTCTTGCCTACTTAATCATTCTTACAATAATACTATTTATTTTTGTTTCACTCTTAAAGGACACAAACAGACATGAACGTTAAAGCAAGCACACAATACAAACGCGAACACAAAGCCGACTATGGCAAAGAAAAAATTGAAATTCTCTATGAAGACAAAGACATTGTAATAATCAACAAGCCTACAGGCATGCTTTCAGTTCCATATCCGGGAAGCAAGGCAAGAACAGCACTTTCTGTCCTTGAAAAAATCTACCGCAGTAAAGGGACATATTCACCCAATCACCGCCCGTACATTGTGCACAGACTTGACCGCGACACCAGCGGTGTAATGATGTTTGCACTTAACGAAAGCGTGCAGAAAAAAATAATGGCAGAATGGCACACCATGGTAACAGAACGTCTTTATCATGCCGTTGCAGAAAATCCACGCGACAAATCAAAACAGCTTGCAGAAAGCGGAACAATAGACGAACCGCTTGCACAGAATGCTCATCACGTAGGTTATGTTCCTCATGACGAAGACGACCATGCAAAAACGGTAAAAGCAATTACTCATTATAAGATTATTGAGCGTGGAAAAACCCACACACTGTTTGAGCTAAACCTTGAAACTGGCAAAAAAAATCAGATAAGGGCACATCTTGCTTCAAAAGGATATCCTTTGGCTGGCGATGAAAATTACCGTGCAAAGACAGACCCATTCCACAGACTGGCACTTCACGCAAGAACACTTGCTTTCAAGCACCCAGTAACAGGAACATTAATGCGGTTTGAATCTCCCGAAAGCAAAGAATGGCTTGAATACGTCATAAAGGGAGATGAACACCCTGCAACAGCAATTTGGAATGACAAATCATCTCCGTATAATAAAAAACACCCTCACGACGAGGGTGCCAATAATACTTATGGTACAAAAAGGATTCCAAAGAAAAAGGCCTGCAAGATGGATTTTATTTCACGAGGAAAAATGTTTTCTAAATAGAACGCAATGCCTGAATTAAATCCAAAGGAGTAAGGGCAAAATCGTTCTTTACAGCTTCAAGAGCCTTTTGTGCGGCAGATGTATGAGCAAGACTTGCATATACAGCAGCCTGCAAAGGCTCGTATTTTTGAGCAAGCATAGCGGCAACCAGCCCCGAAAGAACATCGCCCGAACCACCTTTTGCAAGTGCATTGCATCCATAAGGATTTATATACAAAGCCACTTCATTTTGAGTGGCTCTTTTTATTCCTATTAAAACGTTTGCCCCTTTCAAAAGAAGAACAACATCAGGATATTTATTACAGAATGCTTTTACAAGCTCTACCCTGCGAGTAACAACTTCTTTTACAGAAAAAGTTCCAATGCCGCAGTGCTCTAAAAGACTTGCAAATTCTTTTGGATGTGGAGTAAGCACAAAACCTTTTCTTTTTTCAAGCAAATCTTTTATAAAAGGTGAATGGCAAATGTCCGCATCAAGCACGGCAGGAATATTTGGGTTTTCACACAACCAGTCAACAAACTGTTTACCGTCACTTCCAAGTCCCATGCCCAAAGCAACAGCTGTAGTATTTGCAGGAAAATTTGGCGACACCATCAATTCAAAAGGAAGGTTTGTTGCACAGTCAAAGTTTTTGCTTCCTGTAACAAGGCTTACAAGGCCTGCTCCAAAACGCAATGCGGCACTGGCAGCAATGACTGCAGCACCGCTTTTAGTTCCACAGACTATTGCGGCGTGACCAAACGAGCCTTTATTTACACTCTGAACATTCCTATGCGGAAGTTTTGCATCTGACTTTTCCAAAAGCCGAGCTTCATATTTTACAGCGCCATCTGCATATTCAAAGTTGCCCCTGCTCACTCCAAGATTTGCAAGAACAATTTCGCCACAGGCATCTTTTGCAATGTCACTGTAAAAGCTCATTTTAAGGGCGCCCATTGTAACAGTTTTATCTGCACAAAAACAAACGTCGCTGGCAAAGCCACCTGCAACATTGCCAAGTCCATCCAATCCAGAAGGAACATCGCAGGCAATTCTTACGGCATCGCAATTTTTATTTGCACTGGCAATGACTGCCTGAGCTTCATACGGAAGCTCTCCATGAAAGCCACTGCCAAAAATGCAGTCTACAATCACTTTTAAATCTATGCTAATTCTTTCTATATAATCATCATATTCTGAAATGTCAATGAACGAAACACCGATTGCTCTTGCCCTTTCTTTTTGCAGAACGCACATCTGGCTTTTAGGCTCACTCACAGCACATACGGTAACGGCATATTCATGGCGCATCAATCTTCTTGCAAGAGCATAACCATCTGCACCGTTATTGCCCGAACCTGCAAGAATTAAAACAGCTGGGCGAGCAAGGCACACAGCCCCGCAATCTTTCAAAGACTTTTCCAAACTGCTTACAACCGCATCTTCCAAAGCCGCAGCGGCATTTTCCATCATTATATCTTCTGAAAGTTTATACAGTTCCCTTACCTTTGAGTCTAAAACACGTGTATCGCCATATATATTCTGCATATCCGTATCATAAAAGCTGTTTTTTTTACTGTCAAGTAAGGCTAAAATGTGTTATATTTAACTTTATGCAGAATACTATACCAAGATGGAATTTAGATTCCCTATTTACAGACATACATTCAGAAGAATATAAAAATGCAGTAGCTTCATACACAAAAGAAATGGATTGTGTAGATGAACTTTTAGCCACAGCAGACCGCTTTACACGCGAAGCAAATGACAATTTCGATTTTCCAGCATGGCTTTCTTCATATCTGAAGGCATACAACGATGTAAACGCGACAGGCGGAACACTTACTGCTTACGCATACATCATATACTCAACAGACACAACAAACACTGAGTACATGAACAATCTTAGTTCTATAGAAGAAATGAATGTGCGCACCCAGCAGCAGGAATTAAAATTCAGCCGCATATTGCTGTCTCACACAAAGTATCTGGAAGAATTTTATAAACGCTTTCCAGAATATGAAGAATATAAATTTCTTTTGGAAGAAATCATTGAAGACACAAGACATCAGATGTCACCACAGGAAGAAAAGCTTGCTTCTGAATTGCAGAGAACTGGCGGCGATGCATGGGGCAGATTACAGGAACAGCTTATAAGCAACATGCAGGATGCAAACGGAAAAACTTTTAACGAAATCCGAAACGACGCATACTCATCAGATGCAACAGTACGCAAAAATGCATGGCAGACGGAAAAACAGCTTTTGCAGAATAACCGCATTGCATTTGCTGCCTGCATGAACAACTTAAAAGGCGAGACTGTTCTTCTTAATAAAAAACGAAATTGGGCACAGGCTTTGGACAGGGCTCTTTCTTCTTCACGCTTAAAAAAAGAAACTCTCGATGCTTTAATCTCTTCGCTTGAAGATGCCCTTCCGATGTGGCGTAAATACTTTACAGCAAAAGCTAAACTTTTAAGAAAGACAGGCTCCACTGCAAGTGCAACAGCAGGAACTGCAGGACATGAAGGGCTTGCTTTCTACGATTTATTTGCACCAGTTTCTTCCGCAAAAGAAAAAGAGTGGACTTTTGAAGAAGCAAAGGAATATATCTTAAAAGAATACAATTCGTTTTCTAAAGACATGGGCAACTTTGCAAAACATGCTTTTGAGCAAGGATGGATTGATGCAGAAGTTCGTCCGGGAAAAGTCGGTGGAGCTTATGACGAAGACTTTCCAAAGGGACACCAGAGCAGAATTCTTTCAAACTTTACAGGAACGTTCAGCGATGTAATTACTCTTGCGCATGAACTGGGACATGCCTACCACTTTTCATGCATGAAAGGAAAATCGCCATTATTCTTCCATTACCCAATGACACTTGCAGAAACAGCAAGTACTTTTGCAGAAACAATCGTAAAGCAGGACATGATTGCCCAGACAGAAGGCGATGAAAAAATAAAGATTCTGGAACTGGACCTTCAAGATGCAAGTCAGGTTCTTGTAGACATTCTGTGCCGTTTCTATTTTGAGCGCAGTGTATTTGAAGAACGTGCAAACGGTGAATTAAATGCCGATGACTTCTGCCGCCTTATGAAACAGGCTCAGGAAAAAAGCTATGGCTCTGGACTCAACGAAGAACGGCATGAATACATGTGGGCAGTAAAGTCTCATTACTACAGCACAGGACTGGACTTTTACAACTTTCCTTATGCATTCGGTCAGCTTTTTGCAGCAGGGCTTTATGCACAGTCAAAAAAGGCAGGGGCAGAATTTGCACAGACTTATGCAAAGCTCCTTTCAGACACTGGCAGCATGAGCTGTGAAGACTTGTGCCGTAAAGCAGGATTCGACATTACAACAAAAGACTTCTGGAACAGCGGCATTAAGATGTACGAGCAGGAAGTAAATATTTTTGCAGAGTACGTAAACGGAAGGGCATAAAGCAAGGGATTTCAGAATGGAAGAATTTTACTCAGACGGATTAAACTTTTCGTGCAACAACTGTTCTGCATGCTGCCGCTTTGAGCCTGGCATGGTACGCCTTTCAAAAGAGGATTTGCACAGGCTTGCAGAATGGGCAGAAGTAACAGATGAGCAGTTCATACTTATGTATTGCCGCTGGATAGAAAACAATGAAGGCACAAAAACTCTCTGTCTGCGTGAAAAATCAAATTACGACTGCATATTCTGGCAGGACGGGTGTACGGCTTACGAAGCCCGCCCCGTACAATGCCGCACATATCCATTTTGGACAAGTCTTTTAAACAGCCGGGAAGATTGGAATAAAGAAAAAAAAAGGTGCCCTGGACTGGACACCGGTGAATTCCACACTGCACAAGACATAAAAAAACAGCTTTCTCTGTATGAACAGAGAAAGCCGATTACAAAAGATTAGTTTATAGTTTATATATCACTATCTTTATCACGCACCGTAGTGAAGCAGTAAAAATACCTTGTAGGCATTATATGCCTGCCACATATCTTCCTTTGAAGTTATTTCCCATGGAGCATGCATACTCAGGACTGAAACGCCAGCATCAAGAACATACATGCCGTATTTCGCAGCAAGATAAGCAATTGTTCCGCCTCCGCCCTGATCCACTTTTCCAAGTTCTGCCATCTGATAACGAACATCATTCTGGTCAAGAACATTCCTCAACTTTGCAATGAATTCCGGGCTTGCATCACTTGCGCTGTACTTTCCTCGGGAACCTGTATATTTATTAAACACAATTCCCGCTCCAAGGTAACTGGCATTTTCATGATCATACAAATCTCCATTCATAGGGTCATAGGCAGCATTAACATCGCTAGAAAGCATATTGCTATTATTCATGCAGCGTCTGACTGCAAGCTCAGAATAAGTTCCAAGACGGGCAACAAGTTCTGCAACGGCATTTTCAAAAAAGTGAGAATCCATTCCCGTAGCGCCAACAGATCCTATTTCTTCTTTATCTACACAAAGGCAGCAACTAGTCCGCTTTACGTCTTTTACTTCAAGCTGTGCACGCAATGAAGCAAAAGCACAAGAGCGATCATCCTGTCCGTATGCAAGAATAAGTGAGCGGTCAAGACCTAAATCGCGAGGAGCACCGGCAGGAACAATTTCAAGTTCTGCAGAACCAAAGTCCGCTTCTTCAATGCCGTACTGTTCTTTCAATAAAGAAAGAATGAGTTTTTTAGCCTTATCTTTTTCCTGCTTTTCTGCATTATCAGTTTTGACGGAATCGGCCCCCTTTAGAGGAGGAATTTCACTTCCCATAATCAAATCAAGGCTTTCGCCTGGAATAAAGTCTGCAGCACTTTCTTTCATCTGCTTTTGAGCAAGATGAGGCAGAATATCCGAAATGCAGAATACAGGATCTTCAGGATCTTCCCCAACACACACCTGCACCACGCTACCGTCTTTCTTGCATACTACACCGTGAATCGCAAGAGGCAGTGTAAGCCACTGATATTTTTTTATGCCGCCGTAATAATGTGTATTCAGATATACCAAAAATTCCTTTTCATACAAAGGATTCTGCTTTACATCAAGACGAGGAGAATCAATGTGAGCACCAAGAATATTCAAGCCGTTTTCGATTGGCTCAGAACCAACGTTAAACAAGGCGACAGCTTTTCCAAACTTTGTTACAAAAACCTTATCGCCAGCACGGAGCGTCTGAGTTTCATTTATATCCTTATAGCCGTTTTTTTTCGCAAGCTCAACAATTAAATTGCAGCACTCACGTTCTGTCTTACCGTTTTTAAGAAAATCTTTGTAATCCTTTATAAAAGCTTCCTTCATTTAGATCCCCCTTTTATTTCTTTATTTTTACGGAACCAATAATATCATCAAATGTTGGCTCCCAGTAGTCATAACTTTCAGGAAGTGCAGTAGCTGTAATGCAATACACCATTTTATTTTTTATTACGAATTTAATATACTGCTTTACTTCAATTCCATTTAAAATGCCTGTAATGAGCATGTGTGTACTTTTATTGGAAATGACGGTTACCGAATCATAATAAGAAAGAAAATTTGCTTTTAATTCCTGTATATACTCTTTTTCTGTAGACTCATCAGTTAAAAGCCCGCTTGTAATTGATATGCGTTCCCTAAAATGGTCGTTTATTTCGTCAGGCGAATACATCATGAGCATAATCGTTGAATCACTCACACTTTGAACAAGCCAGCCAGCAGGCAATTCTACAGACACTTTTTCAAACTGAATTTTCATATATTCTTCTGCAGACAGAAGGGAAAATGAGAATAATAGACATAGCAGAAGAATCAGCCGGCGTTTCATCTTGAAGTGTTAAAATTATATATAATATAAGAAATAAATGCAATCAGTTGATTTGTTAGCTGTCACAAACAAGTAAAACCTGATTGAAACCATACCGCTCATATCGTTGTTATCATCAAAGAGGTGACATGATGAAGAAGATTCTTTCAGCTGCATTTGGACTGTTTTTTGCTTCAGCATTATCAGCACAGGCAGCAAGCATAATCAGAATGAACATAAATGGAAAAGACCCGGCAGCTCATTCTCCCGTAAGGCTTACAAATATAAGTGTCAATGCAAAGATTATGGGAAACATCGCTGTCACAACTCTCGACATGTTTTTTCAGAATGATAGCAATCGAATTCTTGAAGGAGAATTTGAGTTTCCTCTTGGTGAAAACGAAACAATCACCGGCTATGCTCTTGATATAAACGGGAAAATGAGGCAGGCTGTCGTGGTAGAAAAAGACAAGGGGCGACAAGTGTTTGAAGCAGTCGTTCGCCAAGGAATTGACCCCGGGCTTATTGAGATGACCAGCGGCAACAATTTTAAGACCCGTATCTACCCCATTCCTGCCAAAGGAAGCCGGCATGTACAAATTACATATCAGAGTGAGTTAAAGAAATCTTATTCAAATGACAGCAGAACATACGTATATTCAGCATTAACATCTGATAAGCTAGAGCACTTTGATTTTAACATAACAACTTTGGGCAACAATAATCATGTGCGTTCAGAGAGTAATACGCTGCAATTTGATGAACTTGACTGCGGGTACACAGCACATTTTTCCAGAGACAACACATCAATCACAACACCAATCAGCATTGTAATTCCAAACGCATATACAAATATAAAAAACTCAGACAATGGCATTGGTTCTGCATTTTTGCAGGACAAGGGAAAAGACACATTCTTTTATTACTATCTGCCTCTTGACGGTACTACAGTTGCAAAAAAGCTTCCTAAAAAACTTGCAGTATACTACGATGTTTCTGCATCAGGTACAAAAAGAAACTGTTTAGCCGAAATAGCGTTTCTGCGCGGATATATAGAAAAACTCAATAATCCGGCAATTACACTTATTCCATTCTGCAACGAACTTTTTGAAGCAAAACAGTTTTCTGGCAGTACAGAAGCTATTATGACTGGAATTTTGAACTATATACAGGAATGTAGTTTTGACGGAGCAACAAATCTCGGGTATGACTTTGCAGCCCTTTATCCAGCTGATGAAGTACTTATATTTACAGACGGAATCGGTAACTGGGATGACAGTTTGGCAAAAGGTAAAATTGCAGTACGCCGTCCAGAAGGACAACAACCAGTTGTAAACACCATCAACTCTTCTGCCTTTGCAGATCATGCATGGATGAACAACACTGCAAGACTTAATGGAGGGGTATACATTAATCTTTACTCCACAGTGAATGCAGCAAATGATTCTTTGAATGAAAAATGGAATTTTGAAAATGAGTTAAAAAACATTACTCAGGAACCGTATAGACTTATCCGTACAGAATATGATGCTTCAGCCATAGAAGATGTATTTCCAATTGACGGAAGCATTGCAGGTCCTGATTTTTCCATATCAGGAAAGCTACGCCGCAAGCAGGGGATAGTCACTTTATACTTCGGACACGGAAACAGTATAGAACAGACTGTAAAGCTTGAAGTAAGTACAAGCAATGGCATATATGCAGATAACGTTGCAAGACAGTGGGCTTCAAACAAGATTGATGCGCTAAACCATGATTATGAGGCAAACCGCAATGAGATTCTGGAACTTTCAAAGCAATATGGCATTGTTACAAAGGACACGTCTCTTATAGTCCTAGACAGCGTTCAGGATTACGTACGCTACAATATCGTTCCACCAGAGGAGCTTAAGGCAGAATACAACCGCATTGTCTCACAACAGTCAAAACCAGCAAAACCTGTTGAAACAGCAATTCCACAGACTGTATTCACAAAATTTGAAGAATTCCGAAAGTGGTGGAATACTGACAAAAATGAATTTAAAAAGAAAAAACCAGGAAAGGATGGAGAGCCGATACCAGTTCCCCGCCCTCCGATAATACAACTGAACGAACTTTCACAAGCAGATGATTTTGCAGACACAATGGAAATAGAGTCAGTTCAAGAAGAACGAGCACCTCGTGCATCGGGTAGAATGCAGCTTAACAGGCAAATGGAATCAACTGTAACAAGAAGTGCAAAATCATCAGCCGCTGCACCTGCAGCAAAAGCACAAGCAATACAGTTGCAAGCATGGAATCCTGACTCAGAATATCTTTCAATGCTAAAGAGAGCACCAACGGCATCAATGTACAAGACCTACTTGGAACTCAAAAAGAAATATGAAATGTCTCCTGCATTCTACATGGAAACATCTGATTATTTTGCTGAAGAAGGATTAACAAATGAAAGCATTCGCATTTTATCTAACCTTGCAGAACTGGAACTAGAAAATTCAGACATATTACGTGCATTAGGAAACAAACTTATTGAGCACAGTCTGTACGAACTTGCAGTACCTGTGTTTGAAAAGCTTGTAAAGATAAGAAGCGAGATACCGCAATTCTATCGTGACTTAGGCATGGCATATTACCATGCAGGCTTCACTCAGAAAGCAGTGGATACACTTTATTCTGTGGCATACAAAAAATGGGACGGTCGCTTTGCAGAAGTGCAACAGATTGCCCTTAACGACATGAATGCAATAATTGCGGCGGAAGACAGCAAGGTGGATTTAAGCGCAATCGATAAAAATCTTTTGCAGAACTTTGACATGGATGTACGCATTGTCCTTACTTGGAATACAGACAACTGTGATGTTGATTTATGGGTAACAGATGCAGACGGTGAAAAATGTTTTTATGGCAATAAGCTGACTGCAAACGGAGGTCGCATGTCAAGAGACTTTACGCAAGGGTATGGCCCAGAAGAATTCTGCATACGAAAAGCTCCTGACGGCAGGCTCAAAATAGAAACAAACTATTACGGTAATCATCAGCAAAAGCTTTTGCAGCCAGTGACTGTACAGGCAGAAGTATACACAAACTTTGGCAGGCAAAACCAGAAGCGTCAAGTGCTTACACTCCAGTTGGATTCTGTAAAGGAAACGTTCTTTATTGGAGAAGTTGAATGACAAAAGATTTTTTAGGACATATTCATGCTTGAATCACTACCTATAGCATCTCACCTTGACAACATTTGCAACACTCTAAAAGCCTCGCCCAGTCGTTTTCTTGTACTTACGGCAGAAACAGGTGCAGGAAAATCAACAGCCGTCCCTCTTGCACTGTTAAGGCATTTTAAACAAAAAATTGTCATGCTTGAACCTCGCAGGATTGCA
Organism: uncultured Treponema sp.; assembly: GCA_947167345.1. Lineage (GTDB taxonomy): Bacteria > Spirochaetota > Spirochaetia > Treponematales > Treponemataceae > Treponema_D. The sequence continues at coordinate 14,300 of CAMVHR010000016.1, read as the reverse complement.
GCTCTTGCAGTAGCATCCAGAGTATCTGAGCTATTGGGAGAAGCCCCGGGTGAAACAGCAGGATACATCATGCATCTGGAAAGGAACGTGTCTTCAAAGACACGTTTTACAGTAATTACAGAATCCATACTTACAAGAATGATGCAGTCAGACCCCTCTCTAGAAGGTATTGATGTAGTAGTCATAGATGAGTTTCACGAAAGAAGCATTCATGCAGATCTTGCCCTTGCACTTCTCAAAGAACTCATGATTCTTAGGGATGATCTTTACGTCATTGTAATGTCTGCCACCATAAACGCACAAGGCATAGCCAGCTATCTTGGCAGCAAAGAAAATCCTGCACCAATATACGAAGTACCAGGAAAAATGTTCCCTGTCAGCATAGAATACAAGGACGGAATAAGCATGGCAGATGCCGTAATGCAGGAACTTTCATCAGACAGGACAGGCAGCATTCTCGCATTTCTGCCAGGCATTGCAGACATAAAAAGGACGGAGCAGAAACTACGTGAACTCAACAGCAACGCATACATACAAATTCTTCACAGTTCAGTAAGCATGCAAGACCAAAAAAAAATTACATCACCAGCAGAGCAAAACACTCACGAAGAGTTATCCGAGAAAAGAAGAATAATTCTTTCATCTGCCATTGCAGAAACATCTCTTACAATTCCAGATGTAACAGTAGTAATAGACAGTGGGCTTAGCCGCATAAACCGCATGAATGTTGCCTGTGGTATGGAAACACTTTCCACAGAGACAGAAAGCAAGTTTTCGGCAAAGCAAAGAATGGGGCGAGCAGGACGCACTCAGGCAGGACACTGCATCAGGCTGTGGAAAGAGCATGATATACTCCCAGAGCGAACGCCTCCAGAAATTCTTCGCACAGACTTGACGCAACTTGTGCTGGAATGCACGCTTTGGGGTGTAAAGGACCGTTTAGAACTAGACTGGCTTGACACACCTCCTGCAAGTGCATGGGACAGTTCTGTCAATCTTCTTGAACAATTAGGATGCATCGAACGAACAAACGATGGTACTGTAACAATTACTCAAAAAGGAAAAAATGTCCTGCTGCTTCCGTTGCATCCGCGTCTTGCATGTACAGCATTGGCAGACAACAGTTCAGAGATAGCTCTAAAAAAAGTTCTTGAATACTCAACATTCAGCTCTTCTGCACCAGCTGTTCAAAAACGTTTTCTTGACAACATCTGGGAACGTCTAAAAAGATGTCAGACATATCCGTGTAAAACTCCTCTTCTAGCAGGTTTTCCAGATCGCATTGCATGTAATGCAGGAGACAGGACATATCAGTTCCCCTCCGGCAGAATGGCCCAACTGCCCAAAACAGAGCAGCCACCCTATCCAAAATGGATTGTCGCACCAGAAGCTGATGCAGGAGAAAGAACAGGACTCATATACAGATGGGAACCTCTTTCAGAAGAACAGGCACAAGATTTTCTGAAAGAACGTGTGCATACAGAAACTATTGCAGAATTTGCAGATGATTCTTTTAAGCTCAAAAAAACACAATATACACAGTACGGCAAAATAATTCTTGCAGAAAGGAAACTTGCTGCAACACAAAAAGACTTTGCACAAGCTGTCTGCAATGCGGTAAAAGAAAAAGGCATTCAATGGCTACCTCTTTCTGATAAATCAAGACTATTTTTACTGCGGGCAGAATTTTACATGCATCATTCGCAATCAGAAATTCCCCAGCCTTTGGAAGAATACTTAAAATCACGCACAGAAGAATGGCTTGTGCCATTTATTACAGAAAATGCAATTTCAGAAGAAACTGTTTTTAGCGCTCTGCATTATTTTCTTGACGGAAGCACTATAGACGCAAAAGTTCCAGAACGGCTTACTGTCGCAAACGGAAGGAGCTTTAGGATGACCTATGAAAAAAATAAAGAGACAGGACTTATAAAGCCAGTCCTCGAAGTAATCATTCAGCAAATATTCGGCTGCATGGAAACTCCAAAAGTCATGGGAATTCCCGTTCTTTTGCGGCTGCTATCTCCAGCAAGAAGGCCTTTACAAGTTACGGACGATCTTGCAGGATTCTGGAACGGCACCTGGCAAGAAATCTGTAAAGAGATGAAGGGGCGATACCCTAAGCACAACTGGGATTATAGACTTTACAAAGAATAAGGATTCCCGGTCTGTAAATCTTTCCATATAAAGCCGTCTTCCCACACCATGTAGGAATGTCGGCTGTTATCTTTTGGAATAGATACAGAACCGGGATTCATATATGTAAAGCGGTCATGCCTGACACTCTTTGGCACATGGGTATGACCGCACAACAGGACGCATCCGCCGGGCATAGGAAGCGGATGCTCCTCATTAAAATGATGTCCGTGTGTCGCATAGACTATAGTACCGCCCATGTCAATGACGGCATATTCTGCCATTATAGGAAACGATAAGACCATCTGGTCAACTTCCCCATCGCAGTTTCCCCTTACGCACACAAGACGCTCTTTTGCAGAGTTAAGCATTTCAATCACAAGCTTAGGATTGTATTCATCAGGCAAGTCATTGCGCGGGCCGTGATACAAAAGGTCTCCAAGAATAAGCATTCTGTCTGCTTTTTCCTCAGCAAACCTATCCATAAGCATCTTACAATATTTTGCACTTCCGTGAATGTCGGATGCAATCAGCCATTTCATACTAACACCTCATGGCAATTATAGCCATGGGATTCATAATGTACAAGACTAGCGGTTTACAGCAGCTGGCGGCTGAGAATCCACTTGTGGCTGAGCCTCAGCAGGAGTTTTTCCGTCTACAGAAGGCTTTGGCTTTGCAGGAAAAGAGCCCCTTGACCAATTGCCTTTACCAGAACATCCGTATTTTTTATGAGGATGACCGTTGTAGCCGTGGAATTTTGGAGATGCATAAGAATGATGCGGTGCATAAGAATGACGAGGTACATAAGAATGTGGTGCGGCATAATTGTGGTAGTTAAAATGTCGTCCATGATGCCTATTGTACCCGTAAGAATGAGGAGCAGTCAGATTCTTCATGCCATGTCTTGCACCATCATGCTTTTTATGTTCATTCATAGTCTCTGCCACAACATTATTTTCTGCAGGCTTGATTTCTTCCGCAGCAACAGATTCAGCAGCAAAAGCCGCAGCCCCAAACACAAGTGCAAATATAGATGCCATTAAAGCTTTCTTTGAAAATTTATTTATCATAGTGTCTCCTGAAAAAATGTCTTATAGCTTAACTATAACATTGCCAACCAGCAGATTCATGAAACAAAAATAAATTAAATATAAGAAAACTCTTATGCTTTAGCACTGTCAATTTTGTCCGAATATGATATTATATAGAACATGAACAGCTGTGCCATAAAGTGCGTAATTAAAAAGACATTCCATATAGTACTCATAACCCTGTGTTTAAGCACGAACATGGAACTGTTCGCACACGGAAAAGATTCTTCCGCCCACAAGAAAACACAGCCGCAACATCCTACAAACGCACCGGTAGAAGCAAATGAATTCATGAGCTACAGGGGACAAAGAAAATCTGTAGAATCAGAAGACTTCTATATGTTGGAATTTAAGACAGGCGAGTATGCAAAAGAAATTCTGCTTGTAACGATAATTTTTAATCAGGCTGTAAATCCAAAATCCATAACAAAAGAAAGCATCTGCATACAAAACTCACGCAAATACGAATTACAGGGAATTTCCTTTAACAAGGAAGGAACAAAAGTCAGAATAACCGTAAAAGATTCCATAGAGTTCCCTGTCAATTTTCAAATTACAAATGTACAGTCCTATAACGGCAAAAACATTTCTTCCGTATCGCTTGAAAATATTTTTGACAGCGAAGCATACAAATATGACATGGAGAGTAAAGAGTGGAAAAAGTTCTGATTGTAGAAGATGACGAGGGCATTTCTGATTTTGTAAGTCTTGAACTTCAGCATGAGGGCTATTCCACTGCCATTGCAGACACAGGAAGAAAAGCTCTTGAACAGTTTAATACCTTTGAGCCGGATCTAATACTGCTTGACATAATGCTTCCAGAGCTGAGCGGGTTGGAAGTTCTTCGCCGCATTCGAAAGATGTCCGAAGTTCCTGTCATACTGCTTACAGCCCGTGGTGAAACATTTGACAAGGTTAACGGTCTGAATGCTGGTGCCGATGATTATCTGGCAAAACCTTTTGAAATTGAAGAACTTCTTGCAAGAATGGGTGCAGTACTTCGTCGTACCCAAAAATCAGCATCAGCTTCATGCATAAAAAACAGAGACTTGGAACTTTATCCACAGAGCATGGCAGCCTCTCTTGCAGGAGAATCGCTGAATCTTTCCAAGACAGAATTCCTCATGCTAAAATATTTTATGGAAAACGTAAACACAGTACTTACACGAGATGCAATCATTACAGCTGTATGGGGAAAAGACCACTACATTGACGAAAATAACGTTGACGTATACGTAGGCTACCTTCGCTCTAAAATTGATCAGTCGGCAGGAGAAACTTACATCAAGACCGTCAGGGGAGCAGGCTACATGATGACCGACGGAAACATTGCTAAATGATAAAACCGTTCAACTCCGTACCTGTAAAGCTTTCACTCAGATTCATGATAATGCTTACATTCGCAGTTCTCATGCTGTCAGTACTGTTTTCGCTGGCACTCAGACATTCCGTCCGCATGCATCAGCACTTTGATTTACAGCAGTCCGCAGAAAAAATTGCAGACGCACTTGAAAAAGGAAGGAACACGTTTTCACTGCCCTACTTCATAAGTTATGCGGTGTACGATTCTGACACAAAGGAATCCATATATTCAAACGACCCTTTTCTTCCGCTCCTGCAGGATTCAAAAGAAAAATCAGTCAATTACATAGTAAAGAATTTTTTTATAGACGGAGACCTAAACATTCTGTACTATGCCATGACAAAGCAGATGGAACAGCGAACCTATACAATAGAAACAAGCCTTAACATGGATACTGATTCATCCGTGCTCCTGCTAAAAGGTCTTCCTAAAACAATAGCAATTGCCGTAATTCCCGTACTCATCATCTCATTCTTTGTCTCGTTCATAATTACAAAGAATACAATAAGCCCAGTAGTAAAGATGGCACAGACAGCAAAATACATAGGCAGCGAAAATTTGGACAAGAGGCTACCTGTAAAACATGCTGTTGCAAAACTTGACGAGAACGATGAGCTTGCAATTACTTTCAATGACCTTTTTGACCGTCTGAAAAAAGATTTTGACAGAGAAAAGAATTTTACGAGCGATGTCTCGCATGAATTAAAGACTCCTGTTGCCGTCATACTGGGGCAATCAAACCTGCTTAGAAGATGGGGCAAGAATAACGAAGCTCAGCTTGAAAAATCACTTGGCATAATCATAAGAGAATCCCATTCCATGGAATCTATCATCACAAACCTGCTGCAACTTTCAAGACTTGAAAGCGGAAGGCAAAAACCTGTAATAGAAAGTTTTCTGCTAAAAGACCTTTTCACCCTGTTAAAGGAAGAAACCTTATCATACTCACCACAGACATCTGTAACCATAAAAAATGACAGCAACAATGCCGTAAACACTGACATGGAACTGCTACATCAGGTATGCACTATAATAATCTCCAACAGCATTAAATTTACTGAAAGTACAGGAAGTACAGCACGCATCGATATTCACGCATGGGAAGATGAAGGACACAAAAAGGCATACATTACAATTACCGACAACGGACCAGGATTCACAGAAGAAGCATTACCTCATGTTTTTGATCGCTTCTATCGAGGAGACAGCTCCCATAACAGAAAGGCTGGAGGTTCTGGACTGGGACTTTCCATTGCAAAGACAATCATGACAGCTTTGCATGGCAGCATATCTGCACAAAACAGCACAGAACCACACACGGGAGCGAAATTAATGCTCACTCTTCCAGTTTCCATGTAAAAATGATACACTCTCACTCTATGAGTAGTGAAAGAACAGAAAATCCTTTGGGATACGAAAAGATTCCGCGTCTTTTAAAGCAGTTTGCAATTCCAAGCATCATAGCAATGCTTGTTTCCTCATTATATAACGTAGTAGATCAGATTTTTATTGGCCATGGTGTAGGTTATCTTGGAAACGCAGCAACAAACGTAGCATTTCCGATTACAACCATCTGCATGGCTATTACGCTTACAATAGGCATAGGCTGTGCAAGCAGATTCTCCCTATATCTCGGGAAAAAAGAAGAAGAAGAGGCCGCAAAAGTAGTCGGCAACGGCTTTTGCATGATGATTGTATTCGGTACAGTCTATGCAGTCCTTGTTGAAATCTTTCTCAATCCCCTGCTTACGGCATTCGGAGCAACAAGCGATATATTTTCTTACGCTGTAACATATACAAGAATAACATCAATTGGAATGCCGTTCCTTGTCATAATGAACGGAATGAGCCATCTTGCAAGGGCAGACGGAAGTCCTTTCTATTCCATGACAACAATGCTTACAGGAGCAATAATCAACACCGTTCTTGACCCGCTTTTTATTTTTGTGTTCCACTGGGGCGTTGCAGGAGCAGCGTGGGCTACCATAATCGGACAATTCATTTCATGCATCATGGCTTTTATGTACATGAGGAAATTCAAGCGCATCACGCTAAAAAAAGAGTATTTCAAACTATCTTTCAAGCAGATTGCTGCCACGGCAAAAATGGGCATGAGCAACGGACTTACACAGGTTGCAATAACACTGGTTCAAATAATCATGAACCGTTCCCTTGTATACTATGGAGCATTAAGTGCATACGGTCCATCTATACCTCTTGCGGCAAGCGGCATTGTCATGAAGATTAATGGAATAGTATTTTCAGTCATCATCGGTCTGAATCAGGGAATGCAGCCGCTCATAGGCTTTAACTACGGTGCAAAGCAATACAAGCGTGTAAAGTCAACTTATGGTCTTGTAATCTGCTGTGAGCTTGTCATAACTCTGATAGGCGTATTTGTATTCCAGACTTTTCCTTCCTATGTACTTTCACTGTTCGGCAATAAGGATGATGGGCTGTACATGGAATTTTCAGTAAAGTTCATGAGGACATTCCTTTTGCTGTTCCCTCTAGGCGGCATTCACATAATATCATCAAACTTTTTTGCGGCAATAGGAAAACCTATAAAGGGAGTGTTCCTTTCATTGACAAGGCAGGTTATTTTCTTTATTCCGACTATACTTATACTGCCTCTGTTCTTCGGGCTGAACGGAACAATGTATGCAGGTCCGACTTGTGACTTTCTTGCATTTTTTATTGTACTCATATTCATAAGCCGAGAAATGAGGAACATGAAAAACTAAAACTTGACACAACAGCACAAATGACTTCATACTTAAAACTATGGAAACAACAGCAAATTTAAACGACATGAAGACAAAGCTTGAAAAGCTTGGCTATACAGTCTCTGTTTTTGAAAACAAGGAACAGGCTACTGACTACATAGACTCAAAGATTGACGGTTCATCCGTAGGATTCGGAGGTTCGGTTACCATAAAGGAAATGGGGCTGTATGACCGCCTTGAAAAACACAATAAAGTGTTCTGGCACAACCATCCAATTCCAGAAGGAAAGACAGCAGCACAAATAATACAAGAAGCATCCGGTGCCGAAAATTACATTTCCAGTGTGAACGCCCTTGCCATGACAGGGGAAATCATTAACATAGACGGACGCTGTAACCGTGTCTCCGAGATTTTCTACGGACACAAGAAAGTATATCTCATAGCAGGAATCAACAAAATTGCTTCAGATTACGACTCCGCACTTTACAGAGCCAGAAACATCGCTGCTCCAAAAAATGCACAGCGGCTAAAACTCAAAACCCCATGTGCAATAAAGGCAGACAAGTGTTACAACTGTTCAAGCCCAGATAGAATTTGCAACGGACTTGCCGTACTCTGGTCAAAGCCGTACGGAAGTGAATACGAAATTATTCTTGTAAACGAGCCTTTGGGCTATTAAAATACACAAACTTATAAAACAAAAATAAAACAGCCTTGAAGACAGAAGTCTTTCAAGGCTGTTTTTTATCCTAATATAATAAATTACCAGACTTCATTCAGGCTTGCATCCAGCATTCTTGGATTGCCGGACACATCCGTTACAAGTATTCCAGAAGCCATCATGTTGAGGGGAGTAGAAGGACTTACTTCCAGCGTGCTCATGTTAGCAAGTGCCAAATCTTTTGAATAGCTTGCAACATGACATTTACCGTCAACTTTTACAACTACATAATAAGCTCCGTCACGCACGGCAAGCTCCGATGAATCAGAAAGAATTTCCGCACTCTGCTTCTTAAGCTCCAGAGCATCAGAATCAATCAGACACAAGCGGGGAGCAGAATGACCATCATTTACACCGCACATGGCAAGGTACATGTCATCATAGAATTCATATACGTCAGCATTATCCTGCGACGTAATGGTAATGTCAGACACGACAAAGACAGTCTTGCCCTTTATCTGGTTTACAGGAGACTTTCTTACAACCGCACCTGTAATGCCGTTAACAGTAATAAGAGTGTACAAATTGCTGGACTCATTCACAACGAAAAGCCCCGTAAGGTAAGCAGACTTATCTTCAACCTCAGGCACTGCAATGCCAAGTTCTTTCTTGTCCTCTTCAAGAACTTTCTGTTCAACCTTAACCTCTTCATTCTTGCGGTCAGCAATCTCCTGCTGCTCGGCAGACTCCTTTGCAAATTCCTCTGCCTGCTCCTTGTTACCTTCCTTGCGTTCCTGGGCGGCAGCCTTCTGTGCCTCCTGAGCCTTTTCGGTAGCAGTAGCAGTTTCCTTTTCCTTTATTTCAAGCATGTCTTCGCGAAGGTCTACAGCCTTATCATCTTCCTGACGCAGTGCATTCACAACATTTTCATCACTGATGACCGTTGTATCTACCGCAGAAATGCCACCCTGAACATCATTCAAAGGAATAACAATCTCAGTATTGCCAGCCCAGTCTGCCCAATTGGTACTCAGACCAACCTTATCTTCTGAAATGTTATCAAGAACAACCTGCTTGTAACGTTCTTCAAAAGTACCAATGTCTTTTCTATAGACAGCATTGTATACCGTAATAAAAGTTGCAATCACTTCTGCATCAGCAGTCTCGTAACCATAGGCAGCCTGCAAATAGCCCGTAATTATGCGGCGCAGGTTTTTAATATGATCAACACCTGCATTACTATTCAAAATAAGAATATCTGCATCAAGCTTTTCAGCTACAGACAAATCAACAGCATGAATGAGGGAATACTTTGCACCTGGCCTTACAGAAACAAATTCCTCCAGACTCTGTGCAACTTCAAGACCAAGCTCTGTACCAATATTTACAATGGCAGCAGCAGTGTCTATGACAGCATGAGGTCCGCCGTAATTTTCAAACTGAATGGCATCTGCATCTCCAGATACTTCCAGTTCAGGTCTGTTTACCTCAAGGGCAGACAGCCCCGCAGCAAACGCAAGTGCAAGAAAAAATCCGCAAACGCTTTTTTTCATAATTCTCCTCAACATACTATTTATTTACAACGTATTAAATCTCAACAATTCCTTCATAGCAGAGAGTGGTGTTTCCAGTCAGATAAACAGTATCTCCCGTATACTTTACGGACAGTGAGCCACCACGTACAATAACAGTCACATCCTCGCCAACATGGCAGAAGCCATTCAAAGCGGCAGAAATAACAGCAGCACAGGCTCCAGTACCGCAAGCAAGAGTTTCACCGTTTCCACGTTCCCAAGTCCTCATCTTAAGCTCATTAGGACCAACAACGCGGACAAACTCTACATTTGTACGTGCAGGGAAGTTTGCATGAGTTTCAATCTTAGGGCCAATGACATCAACAGCCTCTTTATCAACAAACTTACTGAAAATGACACAGTGCGGATTTCCCACTCCCACACACGTTACGGAATATTCCGTACCTTCTACTTTTATCGGAACATTTACTATTGCACGAGAAGGCAATTTTGAAACACTGTCTTTGTTCATTTCTGTAACAGGAACTTCCACAGGGTTCAAAAGAACAGGAATTCCGTCAGCTTCAAATACAGGCTTGCCCATGTCAACAGTAACAGAAGTAACTTTTCCATCCTGCTTATACAGAACCAAAGTTTTTACACCGCTACCAGTTTCAATAGTAATCGTTTCTGTATTATCGGTCTTTTTTCCGTGTTTTTCCTGAATTTCATTAACATTATTGTCATAAAGATACTTTCCAACACAACGGATGGCATTTCCGGCCATCATTCCTTCAGAACCATCAAGGTTAAAGAAACGCATTTTTGCATCGGCAACAGTACTCTTTTCAATCAGAACAAGGGAATCCGCACCAATTCCGCCGCCGCGCCTGTCACACAAACGCACCGCAAGACCAGCAGGATTGTTTACGCTCTGAGTCATTGCATTTATTACAATAAAGTCATTACCCAAAGAATTCATCTTGCTGAATGCGATTTTCTGCTTGCTTTCACGCAGACAGTTTATATCTACCAGCTCTACGTTTTCTGCAGAATATTTGCTCTTAAGACAGTTTGCAATTGCGTTTGCAGTATCAATTGCCGTAAGACAAGGAATGTCGCGCTCAACGGCATGTCGGCGCATCTTTACAGAGTCCGCACGAGGGTTTCGCCCCTTTGCACTTGTAGAAATTACATAGTCAATCTTACCAGAATCAAGCAACGTCAAAAGATTGTCTTCTGGGTTTTCATGAATCTTATTTACAACAGTTACTTCCATGCCAAAGTCTTTGATTGTCTCGGCATTACCTTCTGTGGCATACAGCTTAAAGCCCATGTCATAGAACTTTCTTGCAAGGGAAGGCAGTTCAAAGCGGTCTGTCTTTCGCACACTGAACAGAACACCACCAGAGCGCTTCATGTTATAGCCAGCCGCAATCAGCCCCTTGAATATGGCTTCTTCCATTGTAGAAGCCAAACCAAGAACCTCACCAGTAGACTTCATTTCAGGGCCAAGGTGCGTATCAACATCCATAAGCTTTTCAAAACTGAACACCGGAACTTTTACAGCAAAGTACGGAGGATTGCGATACAAATCAACACCATAGCCAAAATCGCGGACATGTTCGCCAAGCATTGCACGGGTCGCAAGCTCAACCATAGGAACTCCCGTAACTTTACTGATGTATGGAACAGTACGGCTTGAACGTGGGTTTACTTCTATTATATACAAGTCATTGTTGTAAATAAGATACTGAATGTTGACCAGTCCGCGAGTACCCAAAGCAAGGGCAAGCTCTCGGCTCTGGTTAATAATCTTTTCGCGAAGAATATCATTCAAGTTCCAGCTTGGGTACACGGCAATTGAGTCACCAGAGTGAATGCCCGTGCGCTCAATGTGTTCCATAATTCCCGGAATAAGAATGTCCTCGCCGTCACAGATTGCATCAACTTCAAGCTCAATGCCCTGCATGTACTTGTCAATCAAGACAGGGTTTTCAATTTCCTGAGCAAGAATAATCTTCATGTATTCTTTTACATCTTCATCATTAAAGGCAATAATCATGTTCTGACCGCCCAAAACATAAGACGGACGAAGAAGTATCGGATAGCCTATCCTATTTGCAGCTTCAAGAGCTTCTTCACAAGTAAAGATAGTCTCGCCCTTTGGCTTTTTAATGCCAAGACGGTCACAAAGCTCTTCAAAACGCTCACGGTCTTCGGCAACATCAATAGAATCCGCACTTGTACCAAGAATGCGTATGCCCTGACTGTCAAGGAATTTTGTCAGCTTAATGGCTGTCTGACCACCAAACGCAACAACAACACCAATAGGCTTTTCTGTGTTGATAACACTCATAACATCTTCTGGCGTAAGAGGCTCAAAATACAACCTGTCAGAAGTGTCAAAGTCTGTAGAAACCGTTTCAGGATTGTTGTTTATTGTAACAACATCATAGCCCAGACGCTTTAACGCCCATACACACTGAACGCTTGCATAGTCAAACTCAATTCCCTGACCAATGCGGATAGGACCAGAACCAAGAACAATGATTGTTCCCTTTGAAGATTTTTTACCGCTTTTATGACGCAAATCAAGGAATTCTTCCGCTTCATTTTCGCTGTTATATCCACCGTAGAAGTAAGGAGTCTCAGCATTAAACTCACCTGCACAAGTATCAACCATCTTATATGTTGCAGGAATGTGAGCAAGCTTACCCTGCTTACGAAGGGCTGCGGCTTCCTCTGCCTGTGCAAGCACTCCTGTACCACCAGGAATTGTAACACCGCTCAAAGACTCTATTACCTTGTCAGGATATCCGTATTCCTTGCACTCCCTGTACAGTTCTACAGAAAGTTCACCCTTAGCAGCCTTAATGTCAGCAAGCTTCTTTTCTGTATTAACAAGATTTTCAAGATGAGCCAAAAACCATATATCAATTTTTGTAATGTCATGAATCTGTTCTTTTGTAAGAATGCCACGCTTTAATGCCTGAAAGATTGCAAAAATCCTTTGGTCAGTACATTCATGTACACGCTCTTTTATCTGCTCATCAGTTTCTTCCTCAAAAACAGGAAGATTCAAGCTGCTTACACCAACTTCCGCACCGCGGGCAGCCTTCATTATGGCCATCTCAAAATTATGCCCAATTGCCATAACTTCGCCAGTAGCCTTCATCTGAGTGCCCAAAGTACGCTTTGCATAGACAAACTTGTCAAATGGGAACTTAGGCATCTTAACGACAACATAGTCCAAGACAGGCTCAAAACAGGCGGCAGTCTTGTTTGTTACGGCATTAGGAATTTCATCAAGCGTGTAGCCGATTGCAATGAGAGTTGCAACCTTCGCAATCGGGTAACCAGTTGCCTTTGAAGCAAGTGCAGAAGAACGGCTTACACGAGGGTTTACTTCAATAACAGCATATTCAAAATTATTCGGGTTCAATGCAAACTGGCAGTTGCATCCGCCTTCCATATCAAGGGAACTGATGATGTTCAGGGCGGCAGAACGGAGCATCTGATACTCCTTGTCGCTCAAAGTAACAGCAGGAGCAATAACAATTGAGTCTCCTGTATGAACACCAACCGGGTCAAAGTTTTCCATTGAACAGACTGTAAGAACATTACCAGTGTGGTCACGAACAACCTCAAACTCAATTTCCTTCCAGCCAGAAATACACTTTTCTACAAGAATCTGGTGGATAGGAGAACGGTGCAGTCCGTTCTGGGCAATTTCTTCAAGCTCTGCACGGTCATTTGCAATGCCGCCTCCCGTACCGCCCAAAGTAAATGCAGGACGCACAATTACAGGATAGCCAATCTTATTGTCTGCAAAGTCAAGGGCATCTTCCAGCGTCGTAACAACTTTTGACGGAATGCAAGGTTCACCGATGGATTCCATGGTGTCCTTAAACAGCTGGCGGTCTTCTGCCTTGTCTATAGTCTCTGGCTTTGCACCAAGCAGACGCACATTATGGCTCTTTAAGAATCCGCTCTTTGCAAGCTCCATGCACAGGGTAAGACCTGTCTGTCCGCCAAGGGAAGAAAGTATGCTGTCAGGTTTTTCTTTTTCTATAATTCGTTGGATTGTTTCTGGAATGAGCGGTTCAATGTAGATGGAATCCGCCATGGAATGGTCAGTCATCAATGTAGCAGGATTGGAGTTTACAAGTACAACTTCAAGTCCCTGCTCTTTCAAAGCTTTACAGGCCTGTGAGCCTGCATAGTCAAATTCTGCAGCCTGTCCTATGATGATAGGACCGGAGCCAATAACCATTACCTTATGAATGTCTGGATTCAGCGGCATTTTCGTTACCTCTCGTTTTAAATGGGAAAAATAAAATGTCTATGGATTTTGTACGTGGAATTTTAGATAGGTCAATTTTTAAAGTTTTAGTATAAATATCCATACTAAAGCCTTACTATAGCATATTTTTGCAATCGTGTATAGCTGTAGTTTTTAGACTGAGGTGCCTATTGTTTGTCCCAAGGCTCAAGGACAATATAAAACATGCAACAATAGAAAAAAATATTATAACATTAACGAATGCAGATGCCTATTCCCCATTAATCTTATAATAATTACGTCGCAAATCAATGAGATTTTAAACATTACAAGCCAAACATCTTCCGAACCATTCCATTTCCAATAAGATTTGTAAATACTGAATAGTTTTTGTTTTCATAACGAAGGCGACCAGCAGGAATAGACGGACTAATTCTGAACATTGAAGAGAAATCTTTTATATCAGAAGCAGTTGAAGTAATTCCTAATCCAGAAGATTGCCAGACTTGTGCAGGTATCAG
>CAMVHR010000015.1 GCA_947167345.1 uncultured Treponema sp. | reverse complement strand
ACTTTTATTATTATAAGAAAAATAAATGACAATATCTTATCTTAATAAGCTAAAAAGGTACGTAGAGATTTTAAAGAAGAATTCCTACAACAAAACATTGAAAATATATTAAAGGTATGAAAACGATGGGGCATTCTGCGAGATTTTAATCGCAGTAGCTCTGTAGAATTTATACAGTCTCTTCTTAGAACAACATAAAACTATTTAAATAGAGCATTTTACAAATTCAATGCTGCCATCAATTACATCATCATTTTTTAGCTTCGAAAGAACTCTATACAAAAACTCAGACACATAAATATCAGGATTCTTTATTGATGAAATTTTAAAAATATCATAGCGTCCTATTTTTGTTGGGTTTATAACAACCTTTTCTTCAGCACAACCATCATCAAAGACAGATTCACTTTCATTAAGACAATTTATACGAGCAGGTAATGCAAGCCAATATAACTCTTTTACACCCCTATGAGACTGCTTTAACAGAACCTTCTTAAAAAACAAATAATCTATTCCATGCTCATCAAAAACATCTTTTAAACGTTCTGATATCAATGGAACAACTCCATCAAAAATAAAATCAGGCCAATTATGTATAATATTATTAGACAATTCTATTTCTACAGGTTCTTTATTCAAAAATTGAAATTCAGACGACCAACACGGATCCCTAATAAAAGAAAGACTATTCTCATTAAATATCGAGGAAGAATTTATATGACACCCAAGCTTGTAAAAACTAATCATAATCTATCTCAAATTCAATAAGTAAACCCCTGTAAATTTCTGTGATTTTATTTTTTCTGCAAGGGATTCTGTCACAATAATTTCAAGATTTGTAACCCCTTTAAGTTTAAAAATCTCATACCTTCCTATCTTATCCTCATTTATTGCAAAATGTTCAACAGTACCAAACAAATCATCAATAACAGACTCATCTAGGTTCAAACATGAAATTCTTTCAGGAAGAGCCAGCCAATATACATATTCCTCTTTACTTCTTCTGAAAATTATTTTCTTATAAAAAAGATAATCAACACCATTCTGAACAAGAAACAATTTCATTTTATCAGATATTAAAGGAATTCCATTCTCATTAATAAAATCGGGCCAAATTTTTCCAGAAGCATCTTTCAATTCAACAGTTCGAGGCTCTTTTGTCAGATGCTGAAACTCAGAAGCACTACAAATCAAACTTATATCTTTTAATTCATCAGAAACAGACACATACTCTTCTGCAATATGAGAAGAATCCAATACATAAAACTTCATATCCACCCCCATAAAAATTATATTTATGCAGACACAATACGCTGCAACTCATCCGCATATATTGTAGAAGCATCGGAGTAGCCAAGAGCAATAAGAGTCCGTGCCTTTTCAGAGGTAAAATTCAAAGTACCACCAAGAAGATTTCCCAAATCGGCAGAAGGTCTTATTATGGTAACATCAGAATCAGATAAAGAATGAAACTTTACCTCACTCTCCCTATTCAAAGGAATAACCACTACATGGCTACAAAGTTCCTCCTCAACAGGAAGAACAGGAATGTTATTCTTAGGAACTATACCACCGTCATAGTAAAGACCACTCTCAACACGCTCAGGCTTGAACACACCAGGAATGGCACTTGTTGCAAGTAATGCCTGTATGCAAGTTTCCTTATTAAGATTGTTCAGAAGAAATGGAACACCTGTCATGTCAGGAAGCCTTGTACATGTAGCATAGACATGCTTTTTGCAAGACCTGAAAAAGTTCAAGTCAATTTCTCTATTAATAATATCACACAGACCATCACGCGAAAAAAGACCATTAGTAATTATGTTTCCAAAAATTGTGCCAAAATTAAAACTATCACCTTCAAAGATGCGGTTCGTGTTGTCAGAAAGAATACGAGTTTCAATCTGCTCCGTCCAAATACGTTCAGCAAGCTCAATGTCACCATTTGCAAATAGTACGGCATTGAGTGCCCCCACAGACGTACCAGACACTACAGAAAATGCAGAGTCCAAACCTATCTCATGAAGATATTTCCACACACCTATCTGATATGCACCTTTTCCCCCTCCACCTGCAAGAACAAGTCCAAGTTTTCTCTTATTTTCAATCATAGGAGTTTTATTCCAGCAGTCCTTCAAAATATCTTCATAAGCATAATACAATGACATTTTAGAAATATAAAACCATTTGAAGGAATCAGCATCTGGAGAAACATTAAAATTAATAAGCTTCTGTCTAAGTCTGTCAGCAATTCTATTCATTAAGAGTTTAAACTCTTCACTCTGCTTTTCATAGTTTTCAAGCCGACATGAATCCATATATTTATTTTTATTATTCAATAAAAACTTATTCAATAAATCTCTGACAGACTGGTCATAACTAGTTATTACAGATGTAGTCCCCTGCCCCAAAGCCTTCTCTACAAAAGCAGGAATCTTCTGCAAAGAGTTTATTAAAAGCTTCATTGAATGCCCGCCCACATGCCACTGCTTGCCAATCTGATCCATTGCACCAAACGAAATTGAGGTTTTCTCATCTAAATCATCAGAAGCACTATATCCACCACCAGAAGGAAGGCATATTCCGTTATATGCATTATTAATATTAAATCCGTAAAAATTTCCTATCTTAACCAATTCAGGAAGTTTATCGTAACATTGCAACGAAGAAATCATGTGATGATGCTGAACCTGATAATTTATATTTTTGCAGCTCAAAGTCTCTGTAATCTTATTACATTCTGAATCATAAATCTCTCTGTTAAGATTAGCCATGTTTTTCTTCAATAAGTCTGCATCTCCATCAAACGGAGCAAAATTTCTTATTGAATGAGGCGTATTTATATATTTACATTCCCGAGCTTTATCACAGTTTTTATAATTACACAGTGCGTACTTACAATTCTCCAGAAACGACTCTTCCAAAGAATCGGCGTTTTCATTTGCAGATGTCTTATTTTCACATATATCTTCGTGACTCGAATCAGTAAATGACACATCAAACGAAGAAACACTGTCAGACACATTAATAGAACCAAATTGCTCAGGAGTTATTTTAATTCCTAAAGAACACGGACAGAAACTTGAGCTGGAAAGAACCTTCTGACCATTAACCTTTAATGCAGCAGAAGATGTGTCTGTCCAATTAGGACTAACATGGAGCTTTCCAAAATGAATGCATGGACCTGGCTGTCCATTCGGCAAAAGGCACTCAGGAAGAGGACAAACCCCAGGTGATATGCAGGTTAATGGAGTTGTAGCTAAAATTGCCTTTTCGCCTTTAATGGAAACATTTGAGGAAGAAAGGGCAGCATTAAAAACTGCGTTGTATACGCATTTAAACTTTATAGACTTATTTAAATAAACATCGCCCACTCTATTCTCACCTAAGAATATAACTCAACTTTATTAGGAGCATTTTTCTTGGCAGGAGCTGACTCTGGTACAGTCTTATCTTTTTTCAAGCAAGTCTTTAGCCTTTCAGCCATTTTAACAATTAAATCCGCATTAGAACAAAGATCTGTCAGACCAAAATAATCTTTTATAACAGCAATCGACAAAGACTCTCCTAGCGAAAGATACGCAAACAACAAATCCTTAGAAGTACTTGCCTCTTTATTTAGAATTTCAAGTGCATAAGTCCTGAATATCTCAGTACGCAAAGTCGTTCCAAATTTTAATGACAGATTAGAATATGAATAATCAATTGTATTTGAAGAATGAACCGCTATATCATTAAAATCTTTAGGCTGCTTAATATGGCTGCTTTCGGACTTATAATATCGGAACAATTCAAACATAGAATCCTGTTCTTGATCATAATTATCAATCAAGAATTTATAAACAGTACCATTTACGACAGATTCTTCCTGAATATCCAGATATACAATGTTCTTGCCGTTTTTTGCCTTTAACTCAGTCTTTTCTTCAAGGACATATACTTTATCATTCTTTTTTAGCATTCCCGGAGCAATGCAAAACATGTCATTCTGCTCATCTATCATAACATCAAAGCCTGAAAGAATACCATCCGAAAAGTTTCCATAAAAAGCATTTATGAAATTAGAAGGATTATCCCTTAAGGCGTCAAGCATCTCTGCTTTCAGAATTTGATGTTTATTAAAACTTGGAACTAAAGTCATACACATTCCTATTTCTTTCCATCAAAGAAAGTTTCCTGCAGTAAATCCATTTCAAAGGAACAGAAAGTAACTTTTCCTGCCATAATACTACCGTTTTCATTCCTATAAACAGGCAGAATATTGAACCCCCACTTAGCCTTATCAAGATATACAAACACCCTTTTCTTATTTGGCTGCAAGGAATTCAAAACATCTTTAGAAATATGATTTCCAGACTCTTTAGAAATATCATCAGGAGATTTTTCCTCATACTTAACATTGGAATAATCATACTTGTAAGGATTTCCAATATCCCTATCAATATTTCTAAGCTTTATAAGAATTTCCTTTCCCTGCTCCGTAATGCGTCGACTAACAGCAGGCTGACTCCAGTTATCACCCTGCTCAAACATACAAGTCTCTACACCTTCAGAATCCTCAGTGTATGCGGAAACAGGAATGTTATTCGTAGCATTACGCAATGTAACCTCTATGTTGGATTTTTCCAATGCATAAAGATACATTATTGCTCCACGCACACACAACAATTTTAACTGCTCGGAATCGCCAGATTTTTCAGAAACATTTCTCTTTATTGAGCGTCCAGGCAAGAATTCCTTAAGGGCAGAAGTAAAAATATCAATTTTTGTAGACTGTCCAGAAAGCTGTATTTGCTTATAGTTTTGCAATTCATTAGTCAGATACATATTATTCAAGAACTTTCTTATAAGATAATATATATCACCCATCAGTAAGGTAGAAATATCACTTTTGTTTAATGTAATATCAGGATACGACTGTTCCGCAAGAACACCTTCTGCTTCATTCCTATAAGAAAGCTTCCACTCCCCTATTTTATTAACACGCAAATCATCATCAGCCACGCTCTTATCTTTTTTATCGAATTTATAGCGTTGAATATTTGAATGTCTGAAAAACTCTTTTTTCATTTCTTCAGCTATCTTCCATAGGAAATAGAAATTGTTTTTCACCTTTTTATATTCTTCAGGATTCATATTCTCATATTCAATATATCTAGTAGGAATGACCTTTTCAGCCTCTTTATACATTTCTTCCAATTTAGAATAAATCTGGTCGTAGCGTTCCTTTATATTTTCCTCAGAATCAGAATCCATATTTCCATCTATAAAAGAGAATATTGAATTCGGATCCATACTAATAATTTCATCAATAGTAATTTTTTTATTATTGGTCTTTATGTAGTTGGCATAAATAATTTTCATATACTGCATGATGCGGTATGTAATATTATTTCCACCAAAATTGACATCGCCATTCATATATTCTGTTGTTATGTCAAGATCAACAATACCATCTTCTTTAGAAATTTTATAACTACATGAAGCTAAATCCGAAGTTCCGCCACCACAGTCTATAATAAGAACTTTTCTAGAATCCCCTTCATCATATCTTCTTTCCTTTATTTGTGCATTGATAATGCTGAACAGGACAGCTATCCCCTCATCAATGGCATTTTTTGTTTCCAGCTCGTATCCTTTTTCCTTAAGAATATCAGCATAAATATCCAGAACTTTAGCCTTAAGTTTTACAGGAGCAGAAATATGAACATTCTTAAACTTACATTTGAATTGATTTTCAGCTGAATGTATTACAAACATTAAATACTCAGCAATAATTTGCTTCCTATCAACAGAAGCTTTATTACCATTCGTATCCTGAATATCTTCTTTTTGAGAAATATTTGAAGTCCATCTTTTTATTTCCATAAAGCAGCTTGCCTTTGGACAATATCCATCTTTCTTTATTTTGGCAGCGGCATCGTATCCAAAATCATAGCGGATTTTCTCTTGATTACTACAGTCATTTACATAAACAATAGTAGGAAGCAAGCTGTTATAAGATATTTCTTTGGTTTCAGGATCCAAATATTCAAAGCGAACAATATTCTCGGCATTCAGCTCAACATTACCGTTAAGCGTTGCAACATTAGAAATTTTAGAGACATAATTGCTGTCAAGAAAGCAGCCTGCAGTCGTATTTGATGTACCAAAGTCAATGCACAAATGTGTTTTAGTAACTTCTGTCTTGTAGCAATTTACCTCAACAGGAACTTTATAATACTCATTAGATTTTTTTTCACAAAATACAAAAAAATATTTTGAACTAGTATGATTTTTTAAGTTTAAATCACCATGACGTGCAACAAGACGTTTTTCTAACACACCGTTTTTATGAAATTCTACAATGCAAAATTCTCCAACAAAATAATCTTCACCATTAACAAGCAATACTTCTGGTTCATATTTAAAGGAATCAGAAACTTTTACAAAAACATTATCCTTTATAGTAATATCCAATTCATCAAACAAATCTATTTTATTCGGAATCTGTATATATTTATTTTCATTGCATTTTTCAATAATGGAAGACAGTGAAATAAAGTTTTCTATGTTCGCTTTCTCTTCTTCCGCAATTTTCTGACCAGTCTTTTCCAGACTTATTCTATACAGCATCCTTGCTATTGTTTTCTGCCAATCTGTAATATTTTTATTGCTCGTACTTTTATTACCAGTACTTTTATTACCCGTACTTTTATTGACCAAAGACTCCTCATTTTCCTTATTCAAACACCTTTGATACTCCAACTGCTTAGAAAACTCATCTAAAAAATCTTGTGATCCCAAAATTCCAAACATATAAAAATTCTCCTTATATTATAACTATAAAATCAATACGCATCATTTTATTGTTGCCTATTATTCCAAAATGATTTTTCCATACAATCTCTATCCTATTGCTCATGTTCCAAAAAAAATCAATTGCAACATTAAGCAAACAACTCCTGTACTCATTTTTTTCTTCTCCTATATACAGATAATAAAGATTTTCAGATTTCTCATAAATTATTGAAACTTCGGCAAACAAAACTATAAGGCTCCTGAAAAAAACATCAGCACCAGAAAGACTCTGTACCATGCCATACAGCAAAACATTCTTATCATGAACATTAATGTTTTTCCATGCATTTTTTATTTTCTTTCCCAAAAAGCCTTTTTCTATTTCCGCATTAAAGAAATTCATCTTAACCTGCATTTCATCTAATCCATTTCCAAACTCTTTAATGGCAATCAGATGAAAAACAACATTCTCTATCTGCTTAAAATCAACATCTGTGTAACAATCAATTCCATCTGATAAATCCAGACTTTTTTCCTCCAATGCTGTAAACACCTTGCTAACAAAATCGAACCTGAGCAAGGGGTTTACATAGCAGCTTCTAAAAGACTCATCATTACAGGTCTCAAAATAGGGGGTCAGAATTTCCTGTCTTGTGTATCTTTTCTGTTCCGAATAGTGCTCCCAAATGTAAGACATCACATTCCCCCAATCCAATCTATTTCAGGATAAAAATGATGCAGGTAATTAAGGACAAAATTTACATAATCACACTTAAATCCAACACTTTCACTGTCTTCCGTTTCTGTAAATTTCAAATACACAGAGCAAACAGGGGTAATTAAAGACTTTGTATCCTTTATGTACTTATTCGAATATCTTAAATAAAGCCTGTCCTCTGAAAGTTCTTTGGAACTTACCTCGCAAGTCATGTTCCTCCAGAACCTAAACGGCCTTATGGCATACTCAACATCCATCTTTGTAAGTATGAGGTTTCGTTTCAAAGGAGACTCAAACAGATTGCTGAATATCCTGTTTTTTGCAGATAGTACCTTAAACTCTGCAGCTTCTAAGTCTAAGTCCGTAAACTGAATTTTTGTAAACGAAGCATGATCCAAATTAATCCAAACGGAAATTCTGTCACTCTCAAAAGAATAGTCATAAACAATAACATCATTTCCATTAGGAACATAAAAACAATTCGGTTCCTTCTGAGGAAACTCATATAAATATTTAATTTCTTTACCATAAGGAACAGACGAATTTGAATTTATATAATCCATTTCATTGCCTTCAACCTTTACATTCCAATACAAATCTGCATTTTCAATTACATTCAAGTCATTTTCTTTAAACCTAAACTGAATGTTCAAATCTTTTACATTCCTTACTTCTGGTAATTCAGTCTTAGAAAGGATTTTAAAATATTTTGTAGCAAATGGATTATATAACACAGGATAATCATTTGGATAAATTCTATTAACTCTGTTAATCAGTTCCTGTGCAAACAAATATGAATCATCAAATTTTAAACAATACTCAAATTCCTTTTCTTCACCTTTAAAACAATAGGTTCCTTTAAAGGATTTTTCTTCTGTAAAGTCTCCAGTCTTTTTCTTTAATGTATCATAATCATCATTTAAAAATACATTTTTCAAGACTCCTGAAACTTGCGGCACTTTTTTAGGCTCGTCTTTTACACAAACAGGAAACAGACCTGCAAAATTCTTGTCTTTCTTTTCAGAATCTTCTATAAGGGCAATAGTAACAGCAGGAACTTTTTTTTCAGCAGATTTAAAAACCTTTGCCTCAATGTCCTTATAGCGAGACTGCTCAAATGAAAACAGTTCATCAGTCAAACCTCTAAAGAATTCCTTTATGTCTGCATCAAGTTCTTTAGACTTTGACGTTGAAGCATCTCTGACAAATGTTGTATTCTCAATAAAATCTTTTAGTTTATTTTTATTTGCTTCCAGATTATTCATAGCAGTTCATTGCATTAATTCAAACTAATTAATGCTGACACCTCCATTTCCGTTAATATTTATCTTAGAAGCCTTCATATCAATACTTGAATTTCCGTCAACTTTCAACGATTTTCCGGATTTAACCTGAATATCATCATTCAATTCCACAGCAGTATTTTTTACAATAACACATAAAGAATCTTCTGAAATTTCATACTTAACATGCTCATTATTATACACGGAAAGCATTCCATCTACAATTTTAAAATTTATTTTTTTATCCCACAAAAGGTTTATGTTTTCATCCGAGATTTTAAACTCACATTTTTTACTCTTAAAGACAAGTTCATCTTCATTTACTTCCATAAGTCTGTCATTGCTAAAGAATACATACTTTTTATTGTAATCCTCCAGCTTATCACCGAAAGATTCTGTTCTGACAGAGCTTAATATTTGGGCATTACCATTTTTAATGTTCACAAGAACAACATCATCTTTTTCTGGCAAGAATGAAACTCCAGTATCTTTAGTTGCAAAAAACACAGACATATCAATCCATACAGGATTTTTCTTCATGACATCCTCATAAAGCTTACTTTCATCAGGTTCCGAAAACTCAACCTGAAGCCTTCCCTTTTTATCAGGATCTTCATTATTCACGACTTTTGCATGAAGCAGATAATCAGATTTCATGCATATCTGTAGCGGACAATACTGTACAAGGGTGTAAGTCTTAACAAAAGTATTATGACTTCTTTTTATGTGCACATTGTCTACCGTATACTTTTCTCCACGGAAAAAAACAGTATTCCCCAAATTCAAATACTGCTCAGAAACACATGTCACAGTTGAATACATACCCTTATTTATTGATGATATTTTCTTACGAACATCAATAAGCAGGTTTTCTTCTATTTGCTTTTCACAATCATCAGCAAAATAGCCTACGCATACTTTTTTGGAATCAGCCGAAGGATATACATTCCAACCTTTTGCAGAGCATACATTCAATAAAAAATTCCAATCGGTTAAATCATCCTGTATCAGCACCTCAGGAATTTCACTATCATCATCAGATGTTATGTTCCACTCAGATAGATTAATAGAAGTAAGAATATCTTTCATTTTTTTTTCTGGATTTTGAAATATCCTTCTTTTTACAGCACTTTCACTTTCCGTATCATAATACACAGACAAACCTTCTATATGTACGGAAAGAAAGCAACCTTCTACAGAAGAACTGAATTCCTCATGCTTTACAATTCCCACAAAAACAAAGTCAGCCATAGACTTATCATAACAGTCATCAGCATGCCCTTGTATCTTACATTCTTTTCCAATCAAATTTGAATAAGAGTCCTCATCCTCTTTTTTAATAAGAATTGTAAAATTGCAGCAAGAATGAAAATTTGACTTAGCATGATACTCAAACTCTTCTAAAAGAATAAGTTTTTCAAACCCAGAAATCTGCATATTTTAATTACTTGCGAATTTTATTGACCCAATATTACCTTTTTTCTGTGTAAGTTTTAATTCAAACTTTCCTTTATTATCTCCTTCACCACCAAAAAACTCTGAATAATCAACACAATACACATTATCTAATTCATATCTTCTGGCTAAATCATCATTACCATTCCAAACTTCAAGAGTCAAATGCTTATACACTTTTTTCAAGTCTCTTGTTTCCTGAGACCATTCCAGCATCAGTCTAGTCTGAGTCTGAACCTCTTCATCATCAATCACACCAGAAATATCAATAAGGCATCTTAAATCGCTTGCCCTTTCAGAAGCCAGATTTGTATCCTGCTTAAGGCAGAATTTTACATCCGTAAGCCTCTTCTTGCCGTCATCATCATTAAGTTCAATTCTTCCATCGGCTGCATCAATTAACTTTAATTTATAAAACATATCTTTACTCCCTATATTTAATTCCTGCTGATTTTTATTTTAAGACTTGTCTGAACTTTCTCATCATTTTCAAAATGGAATTCTATTTCGCCATCTTTAAAACTAGATACATCCAAACGTTCATCTTCCATAAAAATTCTATTATCATAGCGTCTATCAGGAAACAAATTATCCTCAGCCCAAGCATCTGAATAATTCTTTTGAAATTCTTTTATTTCAGGTTCCGTAAGAGAATGACAGTTTACATTTATTAAGTGATATACAAAATTACTAACTAAAACCTGATAAATGCTACGGTAATTATCCCCATCTTTTTTTAATGTACGCGAATTAATTACATAACAGTTTTTAATATCCTTTAGTCTGCTGTCACAGAATACAAAACCAAAGCGATCAGAAAATACTGCATCCTTTGCAGATTTATCCATGCCGAATTCCGATTCCCTGTTCATCTTTGTTGTGAATATTTCACTATTTTTGCCAGACTCAAAATCGAATCTTACAAAAGGATAGTTTCTGTTAATTTTACCGTATTTATCTTTCATAATCTCATAATTCTGGCTTCCAACAGTCATGCCAGCCGCAATATATGAAGAATCAAGATAAATGCCATCATTCAGATTAATATACACACCAGTATCAGTCTCAATGGAATTCTGGTTTTTAGGCAAAATAGTAAAATTCGGATACGAGAATACTGCATACTCAGAATCAAAACTTGAAAGCTGTTTTTTGTATGCTTCAACCTGAGTTTTAGTAAGGCGTGCAAAACTTGTATTTTCGGTTGCTTTAAAGTTAAAGAATGTCATAATGCCAGCTTTACTCAGTTCATCAATCATTTTCTTTGTTGCATTTAAAGATACTAAGTCTGAATTCTTTGTCTTTTCTTCTGTACTTTCGTCAGTTTCCAAATCTTCAAAAATGCCACCTCTATGATGTGTGCTGGAAGTTTTTGAAGAGTCTTCTTTTTCGTTTGAGCCAACAGCAGGAATTACAGCAAACCAAATTTTAGACTCACTGGTAGTTGTCTTTCCAAGACCATTAACAAAGAACCTTTGAAAGTTTCTAAGAGCCTTATCATTATTTACTATAGCGTCAGCCTTACAGTTGCTTATAATTACCGAAACATCATTGGCAAGATTGCCATCGGAATCTGCCGCATGATCAAAAAATTCCTTTATTCCTGCAAATTTTTCAACAGCAGGAATTATTGAATTAATTAAGTTTTCACTATAGTTATTATAAATTTTAACAAATTTTTGCTTTTCTTCTTTTAACTCAACAAGAGATTTATCTGCGGAAAGCGACATAACAGAAGGGCTAAAAGCCTTTACAACTAAACTCTTAATAAAGTTATTATCCTTAATTGAAGCAGGAGCCAGAGCATCAAAATCGCTGCTTAATGTATCTGTAATTGCAAGGACACATTTATTCTGACCATCAACCTCAATTTCAGCCCTATTAGAAATATCATGTTCAATAAGCTTTACATTTCCTTCATCATCAAACGAAGGCTCATATCCAATAGCAATACAATCAGAAGTTTTTTCAGATTTTTTATTACTGTCCAGTAATTTTATCTGATTATCAACATCTGCAATCCTTAATGCAAGCATAGGAAGAAAAGGATTCTTTTTATAAACATCACAAGCACTGTCAAAGTCCTGCTTAGCAAGTTTTAAATACTTTTGAACTTCAGCATTCTGCTTAGGGAGCTTTTCTTCTTCTGTAAGCCTGAAATACTGCTTCATATTATAATCTATGCTTTTTCGGATGGACTTGATTTTCTCTATTTCTGCTTTTGGGGAAAGCTGCTTACGAAAATCATCATAATTTGAATTTCGATTGCTCTTTCCTCCAGCTTCCTTATCCTTTATAAGGTTAAGAATTGCATTCATAAAATCTGTATTTTTTAAGGACACTTCCCCACACTCAAAATTAGGTTTTTCTGTTGTATATGAAAAATTAGGAGAACCGTCTGCTTTAGGTGTTACAATCTGATAAAATGTAGGTGCAAATTTATCAACAAACTCTTTAAAAGTCTTTATTTCAAAATCTCTTTTTACATTCTCAAAAAACTCTTCTATAGAAATATCTTCTGGGTTATCACCTGCACTTTCAAGCAGGGTTTGTAAACTTGGTTTCGTATCATCAAATTCTTCAAAAATTATAGTTTTACCAATTTGTTTTACAATATCCATAGGGGATTCAGACATTTTTTATAGCTCCAATAAATCAAAATATTGCTGTAAGCAATTATAACATTGCCTATAGATAATCGTCAATAGTTGCTAATGGCAATATTATTGTAGGAAAGATGAGTGAAATAGCGGAGATTTTAGGCAATAACATAAGGAGTTTTCGCAAGAAATCAGGATGGACTCAGGAAAAGCTTGCCGAAAAAGCAGGTATATCAGTTCCATTTATGACGCAGATAGAGCTTGCCAGAAAAGCAGCTTCTCTTGAGGTTATAGAATCTATTGCCAAAGCACTTGGGGTTTCTTACGAGCAGCTATTTAAAGTTGATGTTGCTGAAAGCAAAGAATTCTCATACGCAATGCACATGTTTGAAGCAGACCTTACAGCTGCCATCGTAGGAGAAATTCACAATAAATTCGAAAACTTAAAGCTATAGACATTCTTTTTCCACAGACATAATTTCCTTGACTCAAAATACAAATCACTAAAAGCAAATGTAAAACATTCTAAATACAAAACTTGACAATGTGTATAATATGTGTATAATAAAATTATGAAAAGAAATGTTATTTATCCAGTTATTTTTACAGAAACAAATGACAAAAATAATACTATCCTTATTTACATTCCTGATATAAACGGAATGACAGAAGGAACTGGTATTGCAGATGCTATTGCTATGGCAAAAGATTATATAGGTAATACACTTTTTAATAAAAGAGACTCTGAAATTCCAAAAGCCACAGAAATTAATGAAATCAAACTAAACTCAAGTCCTTTTTTTGACAATGGAAAATCATTCGTTTCTCTTGTGGATGTAGATTTAGACATGTTCCGACTTAGAGAAAAATCAAAAAGTGTACGCCGTAATATCACGTTACCTCAATGGCTTGACGAAATGGCCACAGCAGCAAAATTAAACGTCTCTGCAATATCACAGAATGCCTTAAAAAAAGAATTAGGAATGGCATAAAAAATATGAATATCCTACGGCTATTACAATTAATGTACTAGCTGTAGGACTAAAATTTGTAAGAAGTTAAAATTTCAGTCTTTTCCGACATAAATTCCGTTTCGGTAGCTAATAGTGTACCGTTCTAGTAAGTAATGGTGTTCCGTTCTAGTAGCAACTTTTTTCCATTCTAGTAAGTAATGGTCTTCCGTTCTAGTACCATTTTTTTATAATAGCGTTAAGAACCTTTCTGTGCTATACTTATAAGTATGAAGGAACAATTACATACATACGACATAAAAGATATAGCTCATAAGCGCATTTATGGTCGCTCACCCAAAAAAGACAGCCTCATTCTTTTTTGGGCAGCTAGCGGTCTTGAAATAAAAGTAAAATCAAAAGAAGTCTGGGCACTCATAGAATCTGACTATGACAGGTCAGAGTCGTGGATAGCAGTAAAAATAAACGGATACAGATATTCCAGGCAAAGCTTGAAAAAAGGCAGGCAGTGGATATGCCTTATGCGCAACATGAATGCACATAACGAAAATACTATACTGCTGCAAAGAGACACACAACCAATGCCAGGCGAAGACAATAATGTCGTCATCATCCACAAAATTGCAATGCCGGAAGGAGCTCAATTCTGCCCTGTAGACAATAAAGACATGCACATTGAATTCATAGGTGACAGCATTACATCTGGAGAAGGTCTTTACGGAAATCCATGCGAAATGGACTTCATTACCCAAAATTTCGGAGGAACAAAGACTTATGCAGTACAGGCGGCGGAAAAGCTTAATGCGAGCTATGACGTGCTCTCTCAGTGTGGTTGGGGAGTAAGTTTCGGATGGAACGGAAGCACATTCATGGCTATGCCTCCACACTACAACAATGTCTGTTCTCTAATGGAAGGAAGACGTCAACTTGAACTTGGCTCTATTGATGCTTATGACTTTAGCCGTAAAACTGATATTGTAGTCATAAATCTTGGCACAAATGACAATGGAGGCTATCCACAAACATCATACACTGGTAACAAAGACCAAAAACTAGTTGAAGATACTTACAACTTTCTAAAGTCCATCCGCTGTAAAAATCCTGATGCAAAAATAATTTGGACATGGGGAATGATAAGCATAGACATTGCACCAA
The DNA here is from genome assembly GCA_947167345.1 of uncultured Treponema sp. Lineage (GTDB taxonomy): Bacteria > Spirochaetota > Spirochaetia > Treponematales > Treponemataceae > Treponema_D. The sequence goes on along the minus strand of CAMVHR010000015.1, from coordinate 47,359 downwards.
CACTCATTCAGAAAGGAATTGACAAATATAAGACCGATTCAAATGATAATGAGATCTACACGCTAGTTTTAGATTCAATGGAAACTATTGAAAAAACAGACGAAGACAGAGGTAGCCGTAATCATCCTGGTCCCGCAACACATAAAGCTGCTGCACAAAAGATAGCTGATTTTATAATGCAAATATCATAAGGCAACATCTAAAAACTTGCATTTTCAGAGTTGCCTCTAAATTTAGAATGCATTACAAATTCTTTCCAAAGCATTTTCAAGAATTTTTCGTGGAGTAGCACAGTTTATCCTTTGGAACTTTTCACCTTCAGTACCAAACATTCTGCCGTCATCGAGCCAGACTTTTGCCTTATTCAATACTCTGTCACAAATTTCTGCATCAGACAACTCTGTAAATGCTGTAAAGTCCAGCCACAGAAGATAGGTTCCTTCAGGTTCTATTACTTTTATTTTAGGGCAATGTTCTGCAATATAACTTTTTGCAAACTGTATATTCTGCCAGATATACTCCTTTACCTCGTCAAACCAATCACCTCCGTCTTTGTATGCTGAAACGGCAGCAGTAATTCCCATCAGACTCGGCTCATCATATCCAGTACGGTTTCTTTCCATCTTAAACAGGGTGCGTTTTTCTTTATTAGGAATAAAAATGTTTGAAAACTGCAATCCTGCAAGATTAAATGTCTTACTTGGAGAAGTACATATCACGCAGTTTTGTGCAGCCTCTTCTGAAAGGCTAGCGTAAACAGTATGGCGGTTTGTTCCAAAAGTGATGTCAGAATGTATTTCATCAGAAACAACAAGAACATTGTGACGAATACAGATTTCTGATATGCATTCAAGCTCCTGTTTTGTCCACACTCTTCCACCGGGATTATGAGGTGAGCAGAAAATGAACAACTTTACATTCTCAGAAACAATCTTGTTTTCAAAATCTTCAAAATCAATCTCATAATGTCCGTTTCTAAGAATAAGAGGATTATTTACAACACGACGGTTCAATGCATTTATGGTATTAAAAAATGGGTAGTAAACAGGCTTTTGAATAAGAACCCCGTCCCCCTCGTTTGTAAAGGCCCTGATTGCAAGGGCAATTGCAAACACAACACCTGGAGTCGTTACAATCCACTCATCCTGCACATCGAAATTATGGCGGTTTTTAAACCATTCCCTTACAGCAGAATAATAACGGTTGTCTGGCCAGCTATAACCAAAAATTCCATGTTCCGCACGTTCAGCCAGAGCCTTTTGAATGCAAGGAGCTGTCTTAAAATCCATATCAGCAACCCAAAGACTTATAGCATCTAAAGGCTTATGCCGCCTTTCAGCAAGGTCATATTTTGAGGCAAAAGTATTTGTACGATCTATAATTGTATCAAAATTGTATTTCATTAATCCTCCATAGCCTGTGATAAATCCGCAATAAGATCTTCTGCAGATTCTATTCCTACAGAAAGTCTTAGAGTAGCTGTGGTTATTCCATTTTTAAGTCTGATTTCTTCAGGTACATCAGCATGAGTCTGCGTAACAGGATATGTAATCAAAGTTTCGACACCACCCAGACTTTCTGCAAACTGAATCAAGTTTACACGGTTCAGTATGGATTTTGCTTTCGCCTCATCAGTTACATTGAAAGTAACCATAGCTCCAAACCCTCTTGCCTGCTTTTTCTGAATCTCATAACCAGGATGAGACGGCATTCCTGGATAAAGAACTTTTGTAACGCAGTTCTGTTTCTGAAGCCAGTCAACAATCTTTACGGCATTATCCTGTGACTTTTCCATACGTACAGCCAAAGTCTTTATGCCTCGCAGAGTAAGCCATGAATCAAAAGGAGAAAGTCCTGCACCTGTAGTCTTTATAAGGAAACGAAGCTTTTCCTGAATGTCAGCCCGATTAGTCACAATGAAACCTGCCAGAGTATCATTATGACCTGCAAGGTACTTCGTACCAGAATGAATTACAATGTCAGCACCCAAAGCAAGAGGAGTCTGAAAGTATGGAGACATAAATGTATTATCTACTATTACCATGATTCCATGCTTTCTTGCAATGGCAACAACAGAAGCAATGTCCGTTATGTTCATCATCGGATTAGTAGGAGTTTCAATGTAGATTGCTTTCGTATTAGGCTGAATAATGCTTTCTATATCAGCTGTAGAACAATTTACACGTGTAAAACTAAGTCCGTTCTTTTTTGAAACATTATCAAACAGTCTGATTGAACCTCCATACAAATCACTATCTGCAATAATATGGTCTCCAGGCGAGAACAACTCCATCAAAAGAGTAATCGCTGCCATTCCGCTAGAAAGAGCAAATGCATCAATACCTTCTTCCAGCTGACAGACAACTTTCTCTAACTGCTCGCGTGTAGGATTCTGCAGGCGGCTGTAATCAAATCCCGTACTATGTCCCACTGCGGGATGTGCATAAGTTGCCGTCTGATAGATAGGAAAACTTATAGAGCCATAGTGGGAACATTCTTTATATGGTACACATCCGTCTGTAGCAGTACGCTCTAAATGAATGCATTTTGACTGTAAAGTTATGGACATTTTTTTCTCCTATTTTTATTTGTACATATTTGTTGAAAGATATTTAAAGGCATTGTCTGCAAGAATTACAATAATATTCTTACCTTTAGCTTCAGGACGTTTTGCAACTTGAGTTGCAGTCCACAGAGCAGCACCTGCCGACTGACCTACAAAAAAGCCTTCCTGCAATACCAGTTTTCGACCAGTTTCATAAGCATCTTCTGCAACAACATCAATACATTCATCATATTTTGTCTGGAAAATTTTAAACAGTTCTGGAACTTTATCGTCAGGAACGCCATCAAATTTCAAAACTCCATCAATCGTGTTACGATCTGGGAATTCTGGATTTTTCAAGGATTGTACCGCTGGCTGAGCACCAATTATCTTCACATCAGGATTCTTTTTTCTGAAAAATTCACTAAGACCAGAAAGAGTTCCTCCAGTTCCAACAAGCTGAACTACATAGTCAACTTTTCCGCCTGTAGCTTCCCAAATTTCAGGACCTGTACCTTTTATGTGGGCTTCAGAGTTTGCCCTGTCACCGCACTGGTTCAAATAATACCAGCCATTTGACTTTGCAAAGTCATTCATCACTTTGTACAGACCTGCTAGCGAAAGCCCTGTCTTAAGCATTTCGGCAAAACCAGGAACATCAGTAACTTGAAGCAACTCTGCTCCCAAAGCCTTCAAAATCTGAGAACGTTCAACAGAAACCTGTGGCTGAATTACTGCAACAAACTTATAGCCCTTTGCATTAGCAAAAGTTGCCTCACCTATTCCAGTATTACCGCTGGTGTAGTCAATCAGCGTCATGCCAGGTTTTATGTCTCCGCGTTTTTCAGCTTCTTCAATAATATTTAAGGCAGCCCTATCCTTTACACTTCCAGAAGGATTAAAGTATTCAAATTTTCCCAAAATATTTGCTTCAAGTTTCTCTGACTTTTCATAACGGTGAAGATGTACAAGAGGAGTATCCCCTACCAGTTCAGTAATAGAATCATAAATCTTTGCCATATTTTTCCTCCGTTTAGTTAAAATAGCTATATTCAATCAGCTCAATAAGATTTTCATTTTTTTCTGCAGCGGTTAAAGAAAGAAGTGCCCAAGCATTTCCTGCAGTTCCTATATATAGTCCTGTGTATGAGTGAACATCTGTAGGAATAGTCCTCCACCATGCACCGCTCCATTTTCGAACAGGTTTCTGATGATAAATGTCACCGTCAGCATCAGCAACAAATGACTGTCCAACTACAGTTTTTGCAGCCCTTTTTGCATACTCAAGGAATTCCGTATTCTTCGTAAGCTTGTAAACAGAAATAAAATGTTCCAAAAGTCCAGGAGTTCCACAGCACAAAGCCTGACTCTGCCAGTAACCGCGACTGAAAATCTCTGGTGCTCCAGCCTTAATTATACCCCTGCTAAGTTTTAATACCCAGTCAAGATATTCTTTTTCGCCAGTTATTCTGTACAGAGACTGAAACAGAATTGAAGTTCCAGCAGGTCCATGACACGTACTCAGGTAATAGAATTCAGTTGAAGGACCTCTTTCAAGACTGTCAAGATAAGGAACAAGAACCGCATTTTCATCACCAACTGCAATTCCTTTTATATATTCAGCAGCTTCCTTGGCAGCATTCAAAAATCTCTCATCTTTAGTAAGGTTGTAAAGAATTGTAAAAATCCAGCCGACACCACTTGTTCCATGAGCATGATTTACCCAAAACACATCTTTAGGAAAATCAATTATAGTAAGGTCAACAACATTCCAATAAGTTCCGCCATTTGGAGCAGGCTTTCCTTTTGAAAGCAGGAAATTACCAAAGCTTTTTGCAGCATCACTATAGCGGCTATCCTTTGTAAGCTCATAAACAGAAGCAAGATAAGTAACAAAACCAGCATCACCACACAAATCGTTCTGCTCGCTCCAATAAATGCCTTCATCAGATTTTTTTGCGGCAGAAAGCAAGTCGTCTGCAACTTTTACAGCATAGTTCTTGTAAAATTCTTTTCCTGTAAGTTCAAAAAGCTTAATGACAAGATAGGCACTTCCTGTAGGACCATTATAGTATCCTGCTGCCCAACCAGGCATATTTTTAACATGAACAAGCTTTGATGCACCAGAAGATTTTGAATTAAGGGTACGCTCATAAAAAGCTGTTCCCTCGTCAGTTTCAATTATCTCTTTTGCTGCAGATTCTGCTTCTGCAAGATACAAGGCATTCTTTGTTACCTGATACAATCGGAGATAGAAAAGACCTACTCCACTTGAACCGCCATAGAGGGATTTTGGAGTGAGCATTGGATAATCAGAAAAATCTTCTTTTGAATCAGGGCTTTGCGACCAGACAGTTCCAGCTTTACCGCTAAGTTTTGTTGTTTTTATCCATGCAGCACTCTGCTCTGCAAATTTTATGTAATCAGATGATGTGTAATCTTTAAAGAGTATGTTCTCAGACATAGCATTCTCCTCATAAGAAATTTTATTGAGAAAAAATAAAAATTTAATTATTTTGCTGAAAGACTTTCAGCTTAGAACTGAGAACAGAGGCACATCCGTCCGTTGCGGAAATTTTCACGGACAAGTTTTTCAAAATAGATTTCCATTACGTGCCTCCTTTATTAAGATATTTATCCTACTGGATTACTAGTTTAACTTTACAGCTAAATGCCTATTCTGTCAATAGGTGATATATTTTTTTCTTTTAAATATTGTACTCAGCTTCCAGAATCTTACCTCCAAGGTCAAGAACCTGTAAAATCTTGTTGCGATACAAAGTAAAAGTATCTTGAACTCGGATTCTAGGGCGAGGAAGTTCAATATCGATCACAGCCTCAACACGGCTAGGACGAGCACTCATTACGACAACTTTATCGCTCATGTATATTGCTTCATCAACATCATGAGTTACCATTATCATTGTCATGTCGTTTTCATTCTTTATGCGCAGAATTTCATCCTGAAGATTCATTCTTGTAAACGCATCCAAAGCACCAAGAGGCTCATCAAGAAGAAGAACTTTCGGATGCCCGACAAGAGCACGTGCAAGAGAAGCCCTCTGCTGCATTCCGCCAGAAATCTGATGCGGATAAGAATTTTCAAACCCTTTTAATCCGACTAAATTTATAATATCTGTCACATTTTGCTTTTTTTCTTTATAAATTTTTCTAGCTTTAAGACCAAAGGCAATATTATCCTTTACAGTAAGCCAAGGAAAAAGATTTGAACCTTGAAAAGCAAAGCCCCTATCGCTACCAGCTTTTGAAATTTTATCTCCATCAAGGAATACAGCCCCTGATGAAGATTTTTCAAGTCCACCAATTATGCGGAGCAATGTTGATTTTCCACAGCCCGAAGGACCTATCAAACTGACAAATGTTCCTGGAGTAATATCAAGTGAAAAATCATTCAATACCTTAACATCATCAAAGCTCTTTTCTACGTTTTGAATTTTTATGTTTCCAAGCATATTGCCTCCGCTGTATTTTTTTAGCCTTCAAAAAGAGTTGTACTCAAATATCTAAGACCTGTATCAGGAAATATTACAACAATATTTTTTCCAGCATATTCTTCACGCTGAGCAACTTTTACAGCACCCCAAAGAGCTGCACCGCTGGAATTTCCTACAAGCACACCATCTGTTTTAGCTACAGTTCTAGCTGCTTCAAAAGCTCCGTCACTGTCAGCAACAAAAACCTCATCAAATACATTTTTTGACAGTTCGTCGTTTTCCCTAAGATTAAGAGGTATTCTCTCTTTTGGAACATCTGTAAAATTATGAATTCCTGTAAGCTTTGTATCAGTTTCTGCTGGTTCAACTGCAAAAATTTTTGTACTAGCTTTCTGCTCATGAATATAATCTGCTATGCCGCGAATTGTACCTGCTGTTCCAACGCTGGCAACAACAGCCGCAACATCACCTTCTGTATCTTCCCAAATTTCCTTTCCTGTTGTATCGTGATGAGCTTTAGAATTAAGAGGATTTATCATCTGGTCAACAAAGTAAATATCATCACCAGCTGCCTGTCTATCCCTTATATGCTGCTTTAAAATATTCGTTGCTGCAACAAAATCGTTATTAGAAGCTTTTAAGGCATCCTGCAATTCAGGTACATCACCGATTTTTGTTACGTTTGCACCAAAAGCCTTCATTATCTGGAGGCGTTCATGGCTAACCCCTTCCTGTAAATAAATCTGCACTTTGTAGCCCTTCATTGAACCAATTGCACTTACAGCAATTCCTGTATTTCCACTCGTATACTCTATAAGAGTAGTCTTACCAGGTATAATTTTTCCAGTTTGCTCAGCCTCTTCAATAATTCTAAGGACAATTCGATCTTTTATGCTTCCTATAGGATTGAAATATTCAACCTTTGCAAGAAGGTGTGCCTTTAAGCCCAATTTTTTTTCATATCCATGCAGCCTTACAAGAGGGGTGTGTCCAACAAGCTCTGTAAGTGAATCGTGAATTTTTTTTGACATATTATGCCTCCAAATAAAAAATATTGTTACATTGTTCAAGAGAACATTGATCATGAGTTACAAGAATCACTGTCTTTCCCGATTGTGAAATATCTTTGAAAATATTAATAATTTCCTTTGCCTGATTTTTACTGACAGCATCAGTAGGTTCATCAGCTATGACAATTTCCGGATCATTGATAAGCGCACGTGCTATCAAAACTCTTCTATTTTCTCCTCCAGAAAGTGCTGTCGGACTCATTTCAGAAAGATTTTCAATTCCAAAATCAGAAAGAAGTTTCTTTGCCCTAGCAATAATTTCATCAGTTTTTATCCTAGTCTTTCTAAAAAGAAAAGCAGGGAGCATAACATTTTCAATGACACTGATATTTTCCAAAAAACTCTGTTCTTGAGAAACAAATCCTATTGTCTTGTTTCTAAAGCTGCATATTTTATCATCTGAAAGAGAAAAAACATCAGTTCCGTTTACAAATACTTTTCCATCATCAGGCTTTTGAAGGCCAGCAATTATAGAAACAAGAGTACTTTTTCCAGTACCAGATTCCCCTGCAATTCCAAAAAGATCCCCGTCATTTACAGTTAATGATAAGTCTGCCAAAACTTTTTTTGTACCACGAGGAGTTGTAAAAGACTTTGAAAGTTTTTCAATTTGAATCATTTTACGTCTCCATAAGGTTCTGTTTTTGAAATTCTTACAGCACCATTAACTGCAGAACCTACCGTGGAAAATGCACACAAAATAAAAACAATGACTGCAAAAATAATGATTTTATCTGCCCCAGCCATAGCAAATGGGAGTGATAATTTTTGCGAAATCAATGTATTAAAAGGAATTACAACAAGAGATGTCAACATGATTCCTGAAAGAGAACCTATGCAACCAATAAAAGCAGCTTCAAAAAATACTATTTTACTTAACAGAACTCTTGTTGCACCCAACACCCTAAGTATCGAAAACTCCCTCCGTCTCTCATTTATCATAATCGAAAAGACTACAGATAATGAAATAACAGTCGTCAAAAGAACAAGTATTGCAATGGAATAAAAAAACACCAACAGAGAAGAAATTCTTTCGGCAAAAGACTTAATGAATTTTTCCCCCACAATCACCTGAACACCAGGCAAAGCATTTTTTATTCTCATTGCAACGGCATCAGATGAAGAATCCGAAGACACATTGACAAGAACAGTACTTATTTTATTTTTAGTATCGCCATCCGATATAAAGCCAAAGCCTTTCTGCATGGCATCGTCAAAAATGTTTTTAAGACTTTCCATATCGCAAAAAATTGCATTATCCATTCCTGTTCCACTTTTTGAAAGCCTGCCCGAAATCTTATGTTCAGAACCGAAAAACCTTACACTCCCATGAGACACGCTCACATTACTTCCTGAAAGAAGAAATTCATTTACCACAGAATCAGGAACAAGCTTGTTGTTCATCCATTTCTTAACAGTAAAATCGCTTTCAGTATCAAATCCAATAATCTGTACAGGAAAATCACAGCAGCTTTCAGAAAGACTTGTCAAATAAAACTGAGCACTGGCATTTTCAACGCCTTTAATTTTCCTTATTGAATCTACAACAGAGCGATCCATATAGAAATAATTTGGCTCACCATACAGCAGAACACTCTCCGCACCCTTTTCATATCCTTCAGGAACAACAAGTAAATCTGCTCCAAGTCGAGACTGCAAGCCTATTATTCCAGACTTAAAACTTGAAGCAAGAACAAAAGAAGCAAACAGAACAGCTGAAGAAATTGCAACAAGAACAGAAAGTGCTACTGTCCTGTAAGACTTCTTTGCAAGGTTAGAAAGTGCCAAAAAATTTTCTACTGATTGATTTTCACTCAGCGTTTTTTCCATAAAAGCACCGTCTGAATAAAAGCAACAATAAGAAGCAGAATTCCCAAAACGATCCAAACAGGACGTGTAACAGAATGACAGTGCATTTTAGCCATTCCGCACACTCCAATTAAAATTGATGGAGTCAAAATAACTCCAAGCGTATCGACAGCAATTGCAGCATTAAGGGCAAGTTGGAACTTTACATCTTTTGAAATGAATTTCAACAAAGCTAAAATTGCAATAGCTATGCCCAAAAAAAGCTCTGCCCTTGCTGTCCAATGGCATTTCATTACTTTTTCCCCAACCTCACAGACCTTCGCAAATGAATAGGGTGCAAGAGCTACAAGTGTACCGAGAATAAAAATCACTACAGCAAAAACAATATTTTTTTTCATTTCAAATGTCCTCTAATATTCTAAAAACTTGTACGTGTTCCGTTTATTTCTTTATAAGTTTTTGTGCTACTGTCATAAGTATATCCGTCAGGAACTCCAAAAAGCTCTATATATCCCTGGGCGATAAACTTTTCTATATCAGTTGTCGCCTTTAGGATTCCAGCTTCCTGAAGCTGACGGGCAGCAGCATCAAAAGTTTTTTTACCCAATGAACGGCTTGGAATAAAGTTAAGTTCATCAAGAAGTGCTGCATTAAAGTCTAAATCGCCAGCAACAAGATTATTGTCAATCTGAAGTTGAGCCGTAATTCTTGGTTCTGCTTCAACAAAAGCACTTGCCTTCTGCAAAGCTCGTGTTACAGCAGCAGCTCCCTCTGGGTTTTCACGAAGAAGTTTGTGTGTAACAAACTGCTGGCAGCAATATTCATTTACAAATTTCTCATCAATACCAGTATCAAGTATTTTTCTGAAACCGTAAGCAAGTTCGCCCTTAGTTGCAACAGGGTCATGAGCACCAATTACGTCAACAGCACCGTTATTCAATGCAATAGCAAGATCACTTGAAGCATAGGCAACAAATTCAACTTCATTATTATCCGCAGTAACGCCAATTCCTTCGTCCATAAGTTTTCGCTTCAGGTTCATGACGCTAGAATCTGCAAGTCCGGGAACACCAATCTTCTTTCCACGAAGATCTTTTGCAGAATAAATGTCTGAATCCGCCCTGACATAGTATTTTGTACAGCCAATATGAATTCCTGATGTATATGAAATAGGGAGTCCGTTTTCAATTGCCTGAAGCTGAGTTGCATACAAGCCATAACCTGCATCAACCTTTCCAGAACCAATCATTTCTGCAAGAGTAGCACCTCCCTCAACGACCTGAACATATTCAGCCTTCTGCCCTATTTTCTCAAGTTCAGAATCAAAAAGCCCCATCTTCATAGCAACATGTACAGGAGCCGCACACAATGTTCCAGTCTGGAAATTTATCCTTACAACTTTTTGAGAAGAAGAAGCTTCTTTTCCGTTTTTCTTATTGCATGCCGTAAACATTACAGCCAATGCAGCCAAACCACATGCCAATACTAAAATTGTTTTTTTCATATCTGCCTCCAAATTGCAGTTTTGTTTTTAATTTTTCTCTCTACCACTTAATCAATCCCTTTTGCCAGTTCAAAAGACGTTTTCTAATCTGGAAAAGAGCAGTAATTATGACGGTACAGAACACGGCTATCATAATCAATCCAGCATACACACCTGAATACAACATCATAGCTTTCTGATAACTGATATACCATCCTATTCCATATTTTGCTCCAAACATTTCCGCTGTCATAAGAGCAATAAAGGCAGCACAAATTCCATTAAACACTCCCTGAAAAATATTAGGAAGAGCAGCAGGCACTGCAACCTTAAAAATCTGGAACATAGTACCAGCTCCCAAAGTTCGACTAACTTCAAAGTAAACCTTACTTGTATTCTGAATGCCAGAGCTTGTCATAAGTTGTACCGGAAACCAGACTGCCAGAGCAATTATGAATATGCTTGCACCCAAAGGAGTAGGAAAAGTAGTAAGAACAAGAGGAATCCATGCCGTTGAAGGAATAGGACCTATAAGCTTAATGTACGGATTAATCCAATAATAGACTTTTTGGGAAAAACCAAGAAAAATTCCTGTAGCAAAACCTGCAAGTGTTCCCCAAAACACTCCCAAAATAAGAAGTCTAAATGAAAATCCTATGCATTTTAGCAAAAGGGGACATTGTTCTACAAAAACAGCAAGGATATTGTCGTATGTCGGAAAAAAAATGACAGGAAGCAACGCAAGCTTTGCAGTAATTAGATTCAGAACACCAACAAGTACACCTGCCCCTAAGAAAAAAGGACCCTTATAAGCAAGAGACTCTCTTAATCTTCTTTGAAAAAAGGATATTACAAAAAGTAAAGCACTGATTCCAAAAAGAATAAGAAGAAGCACGTTGTAATAATGTTTTTCTACATGAGGGTGAAGCGGATTATCCTGAAAGATAATCTGTACGAGAAAAGCGAAAAGAACCCCACAAACAGGCAGTGCAGATTGTAAAATTTGTTTAAAATTTTTCTCCATAGGATAACCTCGTCTTAGAAATAAACTTTCTATTTTACACCCTCAGCATTAATAAACTTGTCTGCCTGTTGTTCATACCACCAGTCTGTATATGGCAATTTGATTCTTGCAGCAAGATTCTTTTCAAAACTACGGTTAGTTACAGTATCACGAATAAGTTTTGCAAAGCTAAGAGTTCCCTCATAGCCAAAAACTGTGTATTCATCAGCAACAAACACAGCAGCATAGCCCTGCTTTATGGCCCATACAGTCGTACCAGGATGGCGGCTAAAATATACATCAGGCTTGTAGCGGTTAAGTATATTCAAAACTTCATAATTCTGCTGATCAGCTACAGCAACCTTCATGTCCTTTGGAGAAGTCTTAAGCAAATGTTCAAGAGCCGGAGGAACCTCACCATTGTCATATTTATAGTCATAATGCCAAGCCAGGGCATACTCAACCTTCATGCCGAATTCCTGCAATACGCGAGCAATTTCATAAGTAAAGCCAGGACCCATTCCTATCACGGCACGAAGACCGTGAAGAGATTTTGTAACTTCTTCAATCTGAGGAAGATATATTTCTCTCTGCTTCTTGATATATTCTTCTACCTGCTCGCGTCTGCCTATTGCATCACCTATGCCTCTGAGCCAAGTCTCAAAACCTGTAATGCCGGAATGGTTAATTGTACGTACATAAGGCACACCATAAGTTTCTTCAAGAGCATTGCCAAGATATGTTCCTAAAGTACCACAAATACATACAGTTGCCAAAGATTCACTTAGATGAGAAAGCTCTTCTATTGTTGAATTACAATAAAGGAATTGAGGTTCTGCATCAAAGACTTCATTAAAAATCTTTGTAATCTGAGGTCTTGCGCTTTCATAGAAATTCTTTATGTTTATAACCCTGCGCTTTTCCTTAGGAGGCTTAACAATTCCCTGAAGGACAGCGTGATCAGAAATATCAAAACCACTTGCCCAAATGCGGCTTTTAAAGCCCTCACAGTGAACAGGAATTACAGGAATTGGAAGCTCATCATTGATTTCATCAGCAAGACCATCAACATCCTCACCAATAACACCTGATACACATGAAGTAGAAATGAAAATCGCATCAGGTTTATAAGTTTTATACGTATGCTCAACGATTTTTCTCAAATCGTTCATAGCTCCAAAAACAGTATCCTTTTCATTAAGGTCTGTACAGACGAATACAGAATTTGTTGTCTTATTTATGCGAGCAGCAATCTGACCAAATTTTACACTGTCATTACTTGCCATTGCAGTACATCCTGCAGGAGCATGATATACCACCGCAACATTTCTGATTGCAGCAAGAGCATTCAAGGCACATCCAGAAAGACATGAACTTGACTGACTGAAACATCTCTCCCTGTTTTTAAGGGAACCACATTCTGATCGATATACAAGAGTCTCAAGATCACCAGTAAATCCTGTAATGGAACCAAGACGGTTTTCGCGGACAGCAAGATTTGCATTTTTAAAGTTATATGGCATAGTATACTCCCTAGAGTTTGAGTTTGCTCATTGCAGCAGAGAAAATCTGTTCCAGTAAATGCAATCCACCGGAATAGCCAGCAATATGATCATTCATTACAAGTTTTTCAAGCATAGGGTAACTCACATTTACATAATGTGCACCAATTTCCGCAGCAAGTTTTTTTTCCCAGTTGGAACCGATAATTAAAGGTGTTCCGGCAAAATCAGTCTTCTTTATCTGTTCATGAATATCATGTCCATCTGTTGTAAACTGAACTTCTGCCTGAATTCCATAATTCAGATTTGATATTTCATTTGCAATCTGAGTACGGAAACTTTCAGGAGCATCATCAGTAATGAAAACTTTTTCAGGAAACAATCCCATATCATTAACAAGGAATTTTGTTACAGCCATTGTGTACTGACTGTCGCTCACAACAGTAAATCGTTTTCCCAAAATACGAGTTTCCAGAAGAGTATCTGCAAAACGTTCAATGTAATAATAAAATTCAGCTTCTTTTTCGGTTATAACTTTTTCAACCAAATCTTTATCTGCACCTGTAAATTCCTGAACGGCACGTAAAAACTTTGTTGTTTCTGAAGCTCCAATCGGAAGAATTTTGTAATGCAAAAGAGGAATCTTGAATTTTGTTTCAAGATATTTGGCACTATCCAATCCTACCCATGGAGAAATCAAAATAGTAAATTCAGCCCTTGCAGCTTTTTTAAGGTTTTCAATTCCCCTTCCAAAGCCAAAGATTGTATTAGGCTTTAATCCGATTTCGCTTATAAGTTTTTCAATCTCACGTAAATTCCCAAGCCAATACGGATCTTGCTGAGGGGGTCCTGCAAAAATGTTTACCAGTCCCTTTTCAGTTCCCTGCTCAAGAATTTCTTCACGAATCTCTTCTCTATTCAAAAACTGCTCAAAAATTGATTTCAAAATCCAGTCATGACCGACATAGTTATTTCCCTTGAATCCTGGAGTCTTTGCCCACACGACAGTTTTTTCTTCATCTTCAAACTCCTCAGCAACTTCCTTAATGTCATCACCGATAATTTCACCAGTACATCCAGAAAGAACTACAAACAAATCAGCATCAATGACACGAAGTGCATTATGAATAGTAGAACGGAGTTTATCAGAACCGCCAAATACAACTTCCTTTTCGCTGATTGAAGTACAAGGGAATATATTCGGACTGTAGCGGCCACTTGTTCCATTATTATCGTTTAATTTTGCAGCACAACCAGGCCCGGAGTGAAGAATCGGTATTGCCCCTGGAATTGACTGAACAGTCTGCATAGCCGCCAGAGCACATTTATACCGCGGCTGGTCTAATATTTTTGCCATAAAAAAGTACCTCGATTATTTTACAGTTTTTCTTGCTTTCATCTTGTTACGGAACTCATTAATTTTATTAATTGCCTCAGCAATTGGTAAAACTATGTCGTATGCAGTAATATCAAAGCGTGCAAGAGCACGTATTGCATGAGGTCCGATTTTTGCAACAAGAACATAGTCAACATCTTTAATGGAAGCTGCAACATCATCTAAAGGAGAAGCATGGGGTGAATTGCACTGTTCAGCCCCACAATTTCCGCCAGCACAGCCAGCGGTTACGGTTCTCTCCTCAATGTCTTCATACGAGCCAGTCTCTTCATCAACTTCAAAAATCAAAAAAGACTCTGCATGACCAAAATGAGTATCTACAGTTTTTCCGTCACTGGTAGCCACGGCTATCTTATATCTTTCTCCCATAGACCTCACCTTAGATTGAGTAATTTCCCTCCAGTTCCATCATGCCGTTTTCAATAAGAATTTCTTCAAGACGTTCCTGTGTAATTGGAGTAGGAATTGTAAACCTTGTGTTATCATCAATTGCCTGTGCCAAATCACGGTACACCTGTGCCTGAGAACTTTCTGGAGCATATTCGATTACTGTCTTTTTGCGGATTTCAGCCTGCTGGACAATATTGTTTCTTGGAACAAAATAAATCAGCTGAGTATTAAGCTCTTTTGTAAAAGCACGCAGCAAATCAAGCTCACGGTCAACATTTCTGCTGTTACAGATAATGCCTCCAAGACGTACGTCTCCGCGTTCTGCATAGCGAGAAATTCCCTTACAGATATTGTTAGCAGCATACAAAGCCATCATTTCGCCAGAAGCTACGATGTATATTTCCTGAGCTTTACCTTCACGAATAGGCATTGCAAAACCACCGCAAACAACATCTCCAAGAACATCATAAAAAACATAATCCAAATCTTCTGTATATGCATTAAGATTCTCAAGCATACTTATAGAAGTGATGATACCGCGACCTGCACATCCTACACCTGGCTCTGGACCACCAGATTCAACACAACGCACGCCTTTAAAGCCGATTTTCTGAAGGTCATCAAGCTTAATTTCTGTCTTGTTGTCGCGAATAGTATCAAGTACAGTCTTCTGATGCAATCCTCCAAGAAGAAGACGAGTTGAATCTGCCTTTGGGTCACAACCTACTACAAGAACCTTTTTTCCAAGTTCAAGCAAACCTGCCGTAAGATTCTGTGTTGTAGTTGACTTTCCTATTCCACCTTTACCATAAATTGCTATCTGTCTAAGTTTCTTTGCCATTTTTTACTCCTATCTTACTTTCAAATTTTTTTAAACTTTTTTTATATCAGCCGTGAGAAAAGTTTTCGGTAAAATTCACTTTTCTAGAAAACAGATCATACACAAGTTTTGAAACTTCCGTTTTTCCAGGAATGCCTATAGCATCCGCACGACATCTGTTACAATGAAGGAAAAGTTCAATATACTTTCCTGCTGCTTTATAAGCTTCTTCCAAATCTACACAATCTGGAGCTTTTTTATCCTTTAGCTTTGCCTGAGGAATTAGAGGAATAATGTTGTATTTCTCAGCACCAGCTTCAGCTACCTTATAGGCAATATCTTCAATGTGACTACCATTAATTTCAGGAACAAGAACAGTATTTACTTTTACAGTAATCCCTGCTTCCGCTATTTTTCTTATTCCATCCAGCTGATTTTTTATAAGGATTTTTGCCCCTTCTACCCCTTCTATTTTTTTTCCGTGGTAGAGTATAAAATCATTCAACTGTGCTTCAATTTCAGGATCAACAGCATTAACTGTTACAGTAAGGCTGTCGATTCCCAAAGCAATCAACTCATCAGCTCTTTCAGAAAGCAACAGACCGTTCGTGCTCATGCATTTTATAAGCTGGGGAAATTCCTTCTTTATAATTTCAAAAGTCTTGATTGCATTATCACCTGCGAGACTATCACCAGGACCTGCAATTCCCGCAACAGTAATGCTTGGTTCCAATTCAAGAGCCAATTTTACTACAGAAACAGTTTCCTCTGGTTTTAATACACAGGAAGCAACCCCCGGTCTGTTCTCGGTCGTATTTATAGACCGTTCGCAAAAGCGGCAAGCTATATTACAGCCAGGGCAGACAGGAAGATGAATGCGTCCTGTACTTGCCGCATGCTGTCCAAAGCATGGATGCCTCATTGCCAATTCTGAAAAAGACGTTGCCATAAAGCTCCTTAGTTTTCACTGAAAAGAGGTGTACTCAAATATCTGTCACCAGAATCAGGAAGAAGAACAACAATATTCTTTCCTTTATTCTCTGGGCGTTCAGCAAGAATTCTTGCAGCCTTTAGTGCAGCACCACTTGAAATTCCAACTAAGATTCCTTCACTCTGGGCGAACACGCGTCCTTCAGTAAAGGCATCTTCATTTTCAATCGTAATGATTTCATCATATATTTTTGTATTCAGGACGGCAGGAACAAATCCAGCTCCAATTCCCTGAATTTTATGAGCACCAGCAGTTCCTTTTGAAAGGACAGGGCTAGACAGAGGTTCTACTGCAACAATCTTTACATTAGGATTTTTCTCTTTAAGGAATTCTCCAACACCAGTCAAAGTTCCGCCTGTTCCAACTCCAGCAACAAAGAAGTCAACCTTACCATCTGTCTGTTCCCAAATTTCAGGACCAGTCGTCTTTTTATGGATTGCAGGATTAGCAGGATTTACAAACTGTCCAGGAATAATTGAATTAGGATTCAAAGAATGAAGTTCTTCAGCCTTTGCAATAGCACCCTTCATTCCCTTTGCACCTTCTGTAAGAACAATTTCTGCTCCGTAAGCTTTCAAAAGATTTCGTCTTTCAACACTCATTGTTTCAGGCAATGTAAGAATTGCATGATATCCTTTTGCAGCAGCTACAGCAGCAAGACCTATTCCTGTATTACCGCTTGTAGGCTCAATAATTGTAGCACCTGGCTTTAAAAGACCTTTCTGCTCTGCATCCTCAATCATTGCAAGGGCAATTCTGTCCTTTACGCTTCCGGCAGGATTCAAGTACTCCAATTTTGCAAGGATTACAGCATCCTTTATTCCTGCTTTTTTAGAATAACCGTTCAACTGCAAAAGAGGGGTTTTTCCAATCAGTTCCAATGCACTCTGCTTAATGTCAGCCATAATTTACTCCTTACCTTATATAATTATACAGACTTACAGGACACAGAACTGAATTTCAGCAATACACCTTAAAACAGCAATTGCCTGTTACGTCCAAAAAATTACAGAGATATAAATACTAATGTTTTTATGTAAAAATGATTTTTGCTGAAAAAAAACTTTCAGCATGAGATTGAAATACAACAGAGGCACATCCGTCCGTTGCGGAAATTTTCACGGACTAATTTCTCAAAGTAAAATTCCATATTGTGCCTCCTTACTCAACTAATAATCCCTACTGGATTGATAGGTTCAATATACAATGCATTACATACCTTGTCAATAGGTTATAAAATAAATTATTTTATTTATAGAAACTTTTCTTCCAAATTTATTGTCCTTCCACATAGTCAAACTTCTGCCAAACCCTTGACATACATTGGATTTTACAGGAAAATTCTATTATATATATGCAAGGTTTAATACTGAACGGTACAAAAAACATTTTTGAAGTTGAATGCGATGACGGCATCATACGAGACTGTGCCATTAAAGGCAAAATATTAAAGTCTAGCAGAGGATATTATAATCCTTTAGCACCAGGTGACATTGTAAAGCTTGATGAAGCAACACTGGAAGAAGACAAAGGACTTATATTGGAGCTTTTACCCCGTACAAACGAATATGTCCGCTGGAACGTTAAAAAACGTCAGCCACAGCTGCTTGCTGCAAACCTTGACTATATTCTTATAGTAACAACTCCTGACCAACCACCGTTCAGACCTCATTTCATAGACAGAGCACTTGCACAGGCAGAATACGAAAAGATAACGCCTGTAATAGTCTGTAATAAATATGACTTACCGGCTGCAAAAGATGATGATTTTCAGGAACAGCTTGCAGTATGGGAAAAAGCAGGTTACACAGTACTGCGCTTAAGTGCAAAGACCGGAGAAGGCATGATGGATCTTGCCGAGCTTTTAAAAGACCATCTGACAGCCCTTGTAGGACAAAGTGGCGTAGGAAAAAGTTCCATCATCAATGTTTTGGACAATAATGTCGTGCTAAAAACAGGTAGCCTTTCGCAAAAATACGGACGCGGATGCCACACAACTACAAAAGGTGCACTCATGCACATAAAAATAGATGAAGCCCTTACAGGAGGTCTTCGTGGAGTAACGGCAAACATAATTGACACGCCAGGTGTGCGCCGTTTTCTGCTTCATGACATCAGTGCCGACAATCTTGCCCTTTACTTTAAAGAATTTGTTCCATTTATAGGAAAATGCACCTATGGAATGAGTTGTTCGCACCAGTCAGAAAAAGGCTGTGCAATACAAAAAGCCGTAGAAGAAGGACACATCAGCCACTTGCGCTATGAAAGCTGGCTCAGGATGAGTGAAGAAATCCGAACAGGCAGCTGGGAAGACTGAAATTTTAAATCTAGTGTATTTTTCAGCAACTTACATCGCGTCCATTCTGAATGGACAGCTTTCCTTTCACTTATGACACTCACTATGACCGTCGTGGCTGGTGGTATTTGAGAAACTCAACAAGTTCTTCAACCGTGTATGAATTCTATACCGGCTGGATGCACAGTTCATCAAAGACAGTTACCAAAGCTGACAAATCAAGCCAGAACAGTGACTTGGGAAGAGTTCGAGACACATCCTTTGATGGAAAGTGTCTGTCTGTAGAAGAATTCCAGAATTGTTTGTGGTACTACATTCCATCGTTCCACGTTCAGATGGGTGGCGACTGTACGTCACAATTGTATCATAACTACGGTGAAATTGATACAGACCACATTTCTGCCACCTACTACGACGTTACTCCTGATACATCGATAGTAAAATCGGAACAGGCAGACATACTGGTTGTTACTTTCACTCATAATGGAAGTTCAACAAAGAAGTACTACCCTATTTATGTGGAAACACGTAATTCGGCTTGTACGAGCAAGTAGAATATTCGTATTATCAAAATAGCAGTGGAGTCTAAGTATTTATGCTCTGGACTTCCCTGCTATTACTGTTTGATTTTTCTCTAATTTCTAATATATAAGCATCTTTTTCATTCTGATGTTTTCCGATATTCAAAATATAATCCAGTTCTTCTTTCCTCATTTTGTTTTCACTTGTAGCACGTTCAATACGCCAGTCTGTATGAACAACGATATCTGTAATTATTGCACATTGCTATGACTTCATCATCAACCTTGCAGCAATATCGCCAGCCATTTTTATTAAAAATAAATTCTACCTGCTCATCTGATAATTTCGGAAAGTCAGCATGTTTACGGAGAAGTTTATAGTCATCAACTGACAATTCAGAGCAATATTCAAATTTTACCTCTCTTACAACTTCTTTTTCTTTTTTTGCCATATTTTGATTCCTATCTTATTTCTTCCATCACTTCTATCAAAAAACTAACCGGCCTGAATCCGTCATTGCAGCTTATCATTGCTGATTTAGGATTTTTCATCCATCCGTCGTAAATGTTTTCGCCCCCGTGCGCCAATGTCATTGCAAAAGGAGAAATACTTTCCCAAGCAGATTCGCACATACCTTCAGGACGCTGCCATCCATTTGCAATAAAAACCTGCCCTTCCTGAATATCACATGCGTGCTGAATAGGATTCTCGTATTTTTGCTGCAAATCCTTGTAATCTGCTTTACGGATTGCGGTGATTTTTATTTTGTGCATCTCCCCTACTCCAAAGTCTTTGCCTGTGTATTAACTACAGTCTCGTGTACAAAAATAATCTGCCCTTTATTATTCTTACAGAAATCAGACTCAAGTCGCTTAAAATAACCTCTCCTGAAATGAGGATTCACTATTCCACCTGCGAATAAATCTATAAATGAGAGTTTCTTTGAAAGAATCATTTCATCTGCCCTACCTTAAAAAATCTTCTTCCAGAAGAAACTGCTCTACTCCGATATATTGAATGCCATTATCATCCTGCCATGGCTCAATATTATCCCTAACAACTACTATTTTTCTAAATGAATCGTTTATACGGTTGAGAGAGTTTATTTCATGAGCACGTTTTTCCTCATCATCGATATTCAACGCGGACTGAATATAAAAGCGTTTACCGCCCATATTAGCAACAAAATCAACTTCCAGATAATTACGCTGACTCTTACCCTGAGCATCTTTTGTATTATGTTCTACAACTCCTACGTCTACATCATAGCCGCGGATTTTAAGTTCATTAAAAATGACATTTTCCATTATGTGATTTTCTTCCTGTTGACGGAAATTTAATCTGGCGTTTCTTAAACCTACATCAACAAAGTAATATTTCAATGGGGTACTGATGTATTTCTTTCCTTTTATGTTGTAACGTACTGCGCTGTCAATTAAAAAAGCATCTTTAAAATATTCAAGATATGTACTTATTGTGTTTGCAGAGATTGACCTGTGCTTTACGGTGTTAAAAGTATTCGAAAGATTCAGCGGATTTGTAAGCGAACCAATTGAAGATGATATTACGTTTAAGAGTTCTTCCAGATCTGATGTTTCTTTTATGATTTTGTGTCGTTCAAGAACATCTTTTATGTATGTTCCTGCAAACAAGTCTTTAAGATATTTGCTTTTTTCATCTGGAGACTTTTTTGTTACGGCAAGCGGCATACCACCGTATGTATAATATTCACGCCAGGCTTTGCTTCTGTCTCCAGAAAATGAATTATAGAATTCACTGTAAGACAAAGGATACATTCTTACTTCATCCCCTCTGTCGCGGAATTCTGTAACAATGTCAGAAGAAAGCATTTTTGAGTTACTTCCTGTAATGTAAATATCTGCATTAGGAAGCTTCATAAGGCCAAGTATTGTATCTACAAAAGTTATTTTTGCATCTGGATTTGGTACATAAGGATTTTGAATCTCATCTACTTTCTGAATTTCATCCAGAAAGACATAGTACATCTTTGTTTTGTCTTTCAGGAGAGAACGAATGTAATTATCAAGTTCTATCGGATTTCTGTATTTAGCGTTCGCAGTTTCATCCAGTGCAAGTTCAAGAATCTGAGATTCGTCCACTCCATGTTTTACGAGATAATCATGATAAATTGTAAACAGAAGATATGATTTTCCACAACGACGATTACCTGTAATAATTTTTACAAGGCCGTTTTCTTTTTTTGAGATAAGTTTATCTAAATAGCGGGGTCTTTGTATCATATGCACTTTTAATATAAATGCGTATTTACGCATTTATTCTCAATATTTAGTATAACACCTCTATAGTCAAAGTACAAGTGCTTTTTTTAGAATTTTTGCGTATTTACGCACTTATTTGAAACTTAGACAGTGCCGCATAATACAATCTGTAATTCCATAGCAGGAAGACTATAGCCATACTCAGGAAGAATTTCACTGGCCATCTGTTCAACCTTTTCCGGAACAGATTTTATGTATGAATCATCAGATTTTCCTGAACCCAAGGATTTGTACCCGGCTGTCCTAGAGGTACCGGTACTCCTAATTCCTCATAATACTTCTGCCAGTAATCAGAAATCTCTTTTTCACCATCACCAAAGTTCAGTGGTTCCTGTTGCACTAAATATACAAATGCCGTTTTAGCAAAAGCTCCAGTCATAATAACACCTCCAAGTAAAAGTGTAAGAATAAATTTTCTCAATTATTAACAAAACGTCACTTAAACTCCACTGGCAACTCTGACGTCACCGTCATAAGTTCTTTTGTTACAGGATGCGGAAACTCAAGAGAAAATGCATGAAGCATGATTCTGTTTCCTAATGAAGCAAAACCTTCTGCACCTCCATAAAGCTCATCACCGACAATCGGAAGACCGAACTGCGAAAGATGCACACGAATCTGATGAGTCCTTCCAGTCAAAAGGTGGCAATCAATGTAATACAGCCCGTCCTTTCTCGAAGCAATGTAAAATTCTGTACGGGCATGTTGCCCACCCCTGCTTTCATCAAGGACTCCAACCTTACATGCCTGCGACTTAGGGCTTATTCTGCCAATAAAATTATCAACAGTAAAAGACTTTCCTTCTTTCATCATGTCAGACCGATTGGCATTACATGTGCATACCGCCCTGTAAGTCTTTCTTGCAGTATGCATCTCAAACATATCGTGCACGGCAGCATTCACAGATCGGGTCTTTGTAAAAAGAAGAACGCCGCTGGTCTCTCTGTCCAAGCGGTGCATAATTCCTGCATAAGGAGGATTCCGAAGAGAAGGATTTTTTTTCCATAGATACTCAACAACCGCACCATGCATGTTTTTTCTACCTTCCACAATAGAGTCTTCTGTCGGAAGAAATGCAGGCTTGTTCACTACTATTATATAGTCATCTTCAAAAAGAACATCCTTATCCGTCAAAGTAAAGTCGATGTCGTCAGGCTTTTTTTCAAAAAAAAGTTTGTCTTCATCAATGCATACGCTTACACATGTACCTGGCTTCAGTTCAAAAGAAGGTATTCTACACTGTCTGCCATTAGCGTTGACAGAACCTGCAATTATAAACCTGCGGACTTTGCTGTTAGAGACAGTACAATCAAGCACAAGAGGCAGTTCCCTTCTTAGAAATGAATCAAGCCTTTCAAAACTCTTTACTGTCCAGTTTTTTCTTAACATAACATCATCATACCTCATTATAAGAAAAAATTCATTATACAATGCATGTCAAAATGATTAGAATCTTTCTAGCAAAAAGATTCCAATCTCTCTGACAAAACGATTAGAATCTTTCTGAGAAAACGATTAGAATCTTTCTGAGAAAACGATTAGAATCTCTCTAACAAAACGATTAGAATCGTTCTAGCAAAAAGATTCTAATCTCTCTGGCAAAACGATTCTAATATTGCAAAAACAATAATATTATGATAGTTTATTTTGCATAAACAGTAGCTGGTGCTGTCTTTAGTCTGTCTTAAAGGCAGTTAAAAGGGAATCAGGTGAAAGTCCTGTACGATCTCGTCACTGTAATGCAGGAGTGCTGCACGCCTTATTATCACTGAGCTTTTTAGCCCGGGAAGATAGTGCAAGACATGATGATTGCAAAGTCAGGAAACCTGCCAGCTATAATAGTACAGGATATATTCCAGACCACGAGTAATTGGTCGTACTGATTGAGCACCCCAAAATGGGGTTACACATTCTCTATTTTTGGAACTATGCCCTGGCTGTATCTTTTGTACAAAACTCTAGATATGTCAGGGTCTTTTTTTATAAAGGGGTATAATATTATGAAAAAAAACGGACATGCATTAACAGCCGTGATTGCAGGAATTGTTACACTTGCAGTCATGACAGGATGCAGCAAAAAGGATGTACCAGTGGACAACAAGGCAGCAGCAGACAAAGTTGCAGCATTAATTGATGCAATTTACGTTCAGGAACGTACAGATAAGACAGACGAGCAGTGTGCCGAGGCAAAAAAAGCATGGGATGCCCTTACCGACGAACAGAAAGAACTTGTTGAAGGCGAAAATGCAGATCCTGATTACTTTGGACGCGACACAGGAGACGCTTCTCTTGACAACCCACTTAATCAGGACGGAATCGGCGAGAATGAAATTCTTGTCGTAAGCTTTGGAACTTCATTCAATGAAAGCCGAGTACAGGACATCAGCAGCATAGAAAAAGCCATTCAAAAGGCAAATCCAGACTGGGCTGTACGCCGTGCATTCACAGCTCAGATTATAATCAATCACATACAGGCACGTGATGGCGAAAAGATTGACAACATGACACAGGCTTTGGAACGTGCAGTTGCAAACGGCGTAAAGAACCTGATTATCCAGCCTACACACCTTATGCATGGAGCAGAATATGACGAGCTTTCTGCAGCCGCAAAAGAATACGAGGATAAATTTGATTCCGTAGTTATTGCAGAACCTCTGCTCGGACAGGTTGGAAAAAATGCTTCTGAAATCAATGCAGACAAAAAATCTGTTGCACAGGCAATTACCGCACAGGCTGTAAAATCAGCTGGATTCGGCTCAAGAAAAGAAGCAGAGCAGAATGGAACAGCATTGGTATTTATGGGACATGGAACTTCTCACACAGCAAAAGTAAGCTACAGCCAGATGAAGTCACAGATGGCAGAACTTGGCTATGACAACGTATTTATTGGAACTGTCGAGGGAGAACCAGAAGAAACTGCATGTGAGAACGTCATTGAAGACGTAAAAAATGCCGGCTACAAAAATGTAATACTCCGCCCTCTCATGGTTGTTGCAGGAGACCACGCAAACAACGACATGGCTGGTGATGATGATGATTCATGGAAGAGCATGTTTACAGCAGCAAATGCCTTTGACAGAATTGACTGCCAGATTGAAGGCATGGGAAGAATTGAAGCCGTGCAGCAGCTTTATGTAGAACATACTGCTGAAGCAAAAAAAAAACTGAACTAGAAGACGGCATCTATACGGCAGTGTTCAAGACTGACAGTTCAATGTTTCATGCAAATGAAGCTTATGACGGAAAAGGAACGCTGACCGTGCAGAACGGCAAGATGACATTTCATGTAAGCCTTGCCGGTAAAAAAATAGTAAACCTGTACTGTGGAACGGCAGAGCAGGCAAAGGCTGATGAACAGGGGTGGTTGCATCCAACAACAGATATCGTTACATACGAAGACGGAACGACAGAAAAAGTTTTTGGATATGACATTCCTGTAAAAAAAATCGGCAAAGAATTTGATCTTGCCCTTATAGGGAAAAAAGGCATCTGGTATGACCACAAAGTACAAGTTCTTGATGCAGTAAAAAAAAACTGAATGACGGAACATATTCCGTTGCAATAAAAATGGATGGTGGTTCTGGAAAAGCAAAAATCCAGACACCATCCATTCTTACCGTCACAAACGGTACATACAATCTTGAGCTTGTATGGAACAGCAAAAATTACGACTACTTGATTTATGACGGCACAAAATACAATGCGGCCATAAAAGAAGGAAAATCAACATTCAACATTACGGTGCCAGATATTGCAAAACCTCTAAAAATAGTTGCCGATACAGTAGCAATGAGTGTGCCGCATGAGATAGAATATACACTGACAATCAACCTTATAGGCAACATAAAATAGAAAAAGATCATGAAAAAATTATTCATATTAGTCATTACATCTCTATTAGCTTTCTCTTCATGCAGTAAAAAGCAAGAAACTTCAGACAAAACAGAAACTATAGATTTTGCTTCCATTGGCAAAACTCAAACCATTGATTTTAAATATGCACGGCAGCTTTCCATAGACAGGTATGGAGACTACTCTCTTATAACCATTGCAGGCAAAGACAGTTTCCTGCTTGTACCGGAAGACAAGAGTGTTCCAAAAAGCGTTCCTGAAAATGTAACGATACTCAAACAGCCTCTAGATAAAACATATCTGGTTTCTTCTGCCGTAATGGATTTGATAAAAACGGCAGGAGCAATGGACAGCATCAAGTTCTCGGGAACAAAAGAAAATGACTGGTACATTCCACAGGCAGTACAGGCAATGAAGGAAGGAAAGATAAAGTATGCAGGAAAGTACAGCAGTCCAGACTATGAACTTTTGGTAAAAGAAAACTGTACGCTTGCAATAGAAAACACAATGATTTATCACAAGCCAGCCGCAAAAGAAAAACTTGAAGAACTAGGCATTCCTGTTCTGGTAGAACACTCAGGCTATGAAAGCCACCCATTGGGACGGCTTGAATGGATAAAGCTATACGGCATCCTTTTTAACAAGGAAAAAGAAGCAAATGAATATTTTGAAAATAAAATTGCAGAAGTTGAAAACATAATGCAATCAGAAAGTACAGGAAAGACGGTAGCGTTCTTTTATGTAACATCACATGGTGCTGTAAACATCAGAAAACCTGGCGACTATATTTCAAAATTGATTTCCCTTGCAGGGGGCACATACATTCCTTCGCACATATCAAATGAAGAAGACAATGCTCTGTCAACTCTAAACATGCAGTTTGAAGATTTCTATGCTTCATGTCTAAACGCAGATATAATCATTTATAACAACAACCTTAGTGATGATGTAAAAAACACAGAAGACTTGATAAATAAAAACAGTCTGTTTGCAGATTTTACAGCCGTCAAGGCAGGAAACGTATATTCAGCAGGAAAACAGTTTTTTCAGGAAACTACCGCCATGACTGATTTTCTAAAAGACATTCATGCAGTACTAAAAGGTACGGACGGACAATTTGAATCCCTAAGGAAAATGCAATAATACAGGTTATCGTATGCACAGGCGTTTATTTCTGGTCTTTTTAATCATGCTCTTTTTTCTCACGCTTCTTACGGCATGGAATATCTGTACAGGAAGCGTAAACATTCCAATTGCAGATGTATGCCGCATAATGTCCGGCAATACAGAAAACCTTGCATATCACAGAGTAATATGGAACATCAGGCTACCAAGAATCATTGCGGCGATAGTACTGGGAGGAGCCCTTTCAGTCTCAGGATTTCTGCTGCAGACTTTTTTTAACAATCCGATTGCAGGCCCTTATGTACTTGGAATATCGTCCGGAGCAAAGCTTTCTGTCGCACTTACAATGATTTTTTTCTTAGACCGTGGCATTATGCTCAGTGCAACAGGCATGGTACTGGCAGCATTTGCAGGAGCAATGATTTCACTTTGCATTGTCATGCTCCTTTCTCTCAAAGTTCACAATATGTCCATACTGATTGTCTGTGGAATTCTG
Organism: uncultured Treponema sp.; assembly: GCA_947167345.1. Classification (GTDB taxonomy): domain Bacteria; phylum Spirochaetota; class Spirochaetia; order Treponematales; family Treponemataceae; genus Treponema_D. The sequence goes on along the minus strand of CAMVHR010000015.1, from coordinate 20,304 downwards.
CTGGGGTACATCTGTTCGGCCATTACAGATTTTTTTGTTACTTTTGCAAATGACTCAAACATAGTCAACTTACACAACTGGGCCATGGGAAGCTTTTCCGGCATAGACTGGGCTGACATAAAAATAATTACAACAGTCATCTGTCCTGTGGTAGTGCTTTCTTTCATGCTGTCAAAGCCCATCGGTGCATACCAGCTTGGAGAACGTTATGCTCAGAACATGGGCGTAAACATTCTGACCCTAAGGGTCATGCTAATATTGCTTTCAAGCATGTTATCTGCATGTGTAACGGCATTCACAGGGCCAATTTCCTTTGTAGGCATAGCTGTACCACATCTTGTGAAATCGGCAGCAGGAACGGCAAAGCCTCTGATTCTGATTCCTGCATGTTTTTTGGGCGGTGCTCTAATTACACTGTTCTGTGACGGCATTGCACGGTCTGTATTCTCACCGGCAGAATTAAGCATAAGCTCCGTAACGGCGTTGTTTTTAGTACCAGTAGTCATATACATGATGCTTTCAAGACAAGGCAGGAAGTAGCATGAAAAACATCAAGACCGAAAAACTTTCAGCAGGATACAGCAAAGAAATAATCATTCAAGATGTAAACATTACTGTTGAATCAGGAAAAATAGCAACACTCATCGGACCTAATGGTTCAGGAAAATCTACCATACTAAAGACAATTACGCGTCAGTTAAAAATTCTTGGCGGAAGCGTTTCTGTAATGGAACAGGACATAACAAGACTAAGGAACATAGACATTGCAAGGCTTATGTCCATGGTGACAACAGAAAGAATCCACCCAGAGCACATGACATGCAGGGATATGGTTGCAACAGGACGATACCCCTACACTGGCAGGCTTGGAATTCTGTCAGACGAAGACTGGCATGAAGTCGATGCAGCAATAAAAGCAGTCCATGCACAAGAAGTTGCAAGCAAGGACTTTAACATGATAAGCGACGGTCAAAGGCAAAGGATTATGCTTGCACGTGCCATTTGCCAGAATACGCCAATAATTGTTCTTGATGAACCTACATCATTTCTTGACATGCATTACAAACTGGACATTCTAAAAACAATATGGCATCTTGCACGTAACAAGAACAAATCCATAATAATGGCTCTTCATGAACTTGATCTTGTAAAAGCCATTTCCGACAGCATAATCTGCATTGGTAATGGTCACATTGTAAAAACAGGCTCACCGAATGAAATTTTCTCTGGAAATTTCATTCAGCAGCTCTACGGCATTGAGGATGATGAATTTGACACTTCCACAGGAAGCTTATTTTTAAGGCTTGATGCTCAAAAATAAGCTCTGCAATGCACGTTATGTTTCCTATGAAGAGGAAATATTTGCCGTGTTGTTGGAAAATTCAGCTATGCCCTGTGCAATCTGTTGAAGAGAATTAAAAATCTTATCCCCCGAAGACGAGACACCTGCATTTCCATCAGAAGATGCCATAATGCTTCCAAAGCCTCTTTCAAGAGACTTTGCATTCTCACAGCTGGCATCAATCTGTCTGGTTCCTTTCTCACTGTCTAGAATGAGACTGTCAGATGCCTGCTGAGTCTCGTTGATGACATGCTTGATTTCATTGATGCTGTCAATGATAGTATCTGACAGGCGGCGAATTTCCGTTGCAACAATATGGAAGTTCTTGCCTGCTTCTCCAGAACTGGCAGCTTCAAGCTCTGCATTAAATGCAATGATTTTAGTCTGATCAGCAACACTGTTGATTATTCCCACGATATCCCATATACCATCGATTCTGGTATTCAAATCCTTAATGCCTTTTATCGTGAGCATGTTCATATTCCTAATTTCCTGCAGATCACGCACATTGCTCTGAAGTGCAGCACTTCCTGAGCGAACAGCTTCGGTGATGCTGTTTATAGCTTCGCGAATTTCCTTTTCGTGATCCTGATTTGCAAGATTCATGACATAATGATGGCAATTCTCCCTACGGTTGAGCCCGTTGAAAATAGCAACGGCCATCTGCTCGCAACAAGTATAACCGCATGCACAGCAATCGTAGAAATCTGATTTGGAATGTTTTCCCATGCTGATGTAAATGGCCTGCAACTCATCTTGGGTCGGAGTCTTGATAAATTTTTCTGTTACAGAACTGCGGTCATGATACTTACGCTCGTAGATACCGGGCTTCCAGTAGCTGCTAATCGTGCTGTCTAGTTTTTTAAGAGCAAATTTACTCATTTTACTGCCAACGGTTTTCCAATGCTTCTGCCTTTCCCGTGCCCGATTTTCAACCAGTGCTTCAAGTTCATCAAGAGGCATGTTGCGGTTAGTTGTTCCGCCACCCCTGTTGCAGCCTTTTTCACAATTCAGACAGTCCACCAGCTGGTAGTAAGGCTTGCCGCCAGATGAAAGAAGACTGTCCAATCCAGAAAGATATTCAAATACAGCAGGCTGACCTTCTATTTTGCGTGTCTTGGACGAAATTCCAGGAACAAAGCGTTCCGCCGTACGCATGAGTCCACCTGGAGTGGAGTACAATACCGCACGCTCAGCAAGAGGATTGTTGTAACTAACCTTGGGAAACTTGGAAAGATCAGTTCCCTTATTCTTAAACCAGATGTCCAGATTCCGCATCGTGACATTGTAATCGCCACGCCCATTCTCATCAAATTCGCGCCGTTTAGCATAGCATGGAGATATGACCGCTATCTTGCACTCTCTGTACTCTGGATAAAAATGACGTATGCACTCTATTGTATGAGCCATTGGACTGTCTGCCTTGGCAAGATATTTAATAAGATGAGGCTGGTAGATTTCTATAAAACTGACAAGTGCCGGGCATGGCTGAGAGATCATAATTGACGGCTTTTCTTTCTTTATCTCTTCTACATAGCTTTTGGTCGTCAGTTCCGCACCAAACGAAACGTCAAAGACAGCCTTAACACCGATGGACTTAAGCCAGCCATTCAGTTCAAGATCTTTTCCCTTAAAATTTACAGCAACGGCTGGTGCAACAATGGCTACTATTGGAGTACCTGATTTGAGGTCGAAAAAAAAGCTTTCCAAGTCATCAATGCCTGTTCTTGCACCGTGGACACATGCATCAATGCAAGTACCACAGCCGATGCACAGGTCATGATTTACAGAAACGTGATCACCAGATCCGTCATTGCACATCTTAACGGGACAGACACTTATACAGCGGTGGCAGTTGCAGCATTTTTCTGGATCTACATAAATAACGGGTCGAAGATGCTCCGCATTAGAATATTCATTCATAAGCTACCTAAATATTATATAAAAATTAAATATAGAGCTCAAAAATTAGTATGCATAAATTATATCATGCTTCTTGGAAAATACAAAAATATTTTAGACAGGCAAAATATTTTTCAAAAACACCTACAATATCTTGAACAAACCTGTAAAGAACTATAGTCATTACTAATTCTTTATTATATACTATGCATAGAGACAGAATATGGCAGAAAAAATGTTTACGAATGAAACACGAGAAAAGCTTGTAGAAGAATATACAAAAAAACTAAATCTTAAACTCATGTTCGAAAGTGCAGAGGTAAAAAATCTAGTAGAAATATTTACAAAAAATCCACCTCATATCATTGATTACAAACTGGAAGAACTTCTCACTAAGTTTTGGTCAGGAGAAACCCCAGAATCTTTCATAAACAGGACTGCATTCAAAAATCTCCTTCCATTATTCATTCCAGATAAACTTGATAGAGAAAAATATCTTGCACTCATAAAAAAGAGTAATAAGTTTCAATACAGCACAGGATACAATAGAAGAACCGTTCGTACAAAAAACTACGCAGTAAGCATTGATAAGTGCTTAGAACTCATGTACGGCTACTTCGAGTTTGGAATGTTTGAATGTTCATTGAGCGACTACATTCTTGGCAACATGAGCGATGAAAAGCAGGACTTAAAAAAGAATGGAAAAGCAATATGGCATGAAGACATGCTCATTGCAGCAGAGCTTGACTATGAACTTGAACACGGGAAAGACACTCTCCATAATGCAATAGAAAACATCATTCTTTCAGACAACAACACGGCTGTAGTTACGGTTCCAATTATAAGGGGAATAATACAAAGCTCAGATGCAAAGCTGCATGAATTACTTGGAAAATTCCTTCTTGCGGCAAGATTGCAGGAAGGTGTGCGGCAGGCAATTTGTGAAAACATGGACTGCGGTACAGAAGAAGCATTTCTGACGCTTTTCAACGTCATTTGCGAAAACGACCTTATCCGTTACTCGTCAGTAAAAAGAGCTGTTGCAACATGGGTAGGACTTTTTGATGAAAAATCAGCGGAACGCATTTCTGCAAAAACCATGACTCTCATGAAGCAGGCATTGTATGATGAGAATGCAAGAAAAGAAATGCTTTCAACTGATGATGCAATGAAAATAATCATTGCATTATGGGCAACTGGTTTTTATGAAGCCGATGATGCTGTTGTTGAAATACAGAATATTATAAAGTCAGGCACTAAATCCCAGCTCCTTGCTGCAGCGTATTATAATCAGGAGCTTTACAGCAGGGATTTTTATGCACCTTGCGCAGAATATGCCGTAGAAAAGCACTCGGACGACATGGAGATTGTCGCTGCATTCTTCCCTACATATCTTGAAAACATATCAGCCATAACATGTGCATGGTGGGATGAGGACAATAAAGACAGACCTTCTATGTACCGCTCTCCACTAAGGCAGTTGCCGGAACTCTGGTTTAATGGTGTAAAGGAAAAAGCAGCCCTTCATGTGCATATCCTAAAAGACCTGTTTGACAGGCTTGAAAAGAAGGAGAAGGTCTTTTCACCAAGTACTTTTCCATGGTACAGCGTAAGCATATCTAAGCAGGCTATAGCAGACAGGGCATGCATCATAGCGGCAAGATTTCCCGGCGTTGTTCCGCGAGAGATTGCATATCAGATGATAGAAGCGGCGGACAGTTTCATCAGCTTGCATACCATAAAAAGTTACCTGAACGTCCGCGAGATTAAGCAGGACAGAGACTTTGCAGTAAAACTACTTGCAAACAAAAACTTGTGCAGGGAAGTTGCAAAGCTTCTGGACTCTACTACTCCATCTCAGGAAAACATCTTGTATATAGAGTCTCTTCTGCGCTACAAAGACAGCAATATCAGAAATACCGCAGGAACAATAATATCAGAGCAGGGAGATGAAGAATTTACCCAGTCTGTATTCCGACTGCTTAAAGCAAAAGAAGAGGGATGCAGATTTGCCGCACTGGATTTTATTATGCGCCTGAAAGAAGAAAATGAAAATCTGGCTCATAAAGACGTTGACTGGAAACAGTTTAAGGATGCAGTACTAGCAATAAAATCTCCTAGCACAAGAGAAGAACCTCTCATAAAAAACTTGTTTGGCACAAAAGGCAATTCTATTGAAGAAAACAATGATGAAAAATTTCCAGACAGCCTTGACGGACTGTTTGACACAGACAAAATAACGGAAATCCCTCCGACAGAGTTAAAGTTAGACACAGATACACTAAACTTAGTCTGTAAGGCAGATAAGAAAAAAATAGTTTCCATAATAAAAGCCTTTGACAAACTTATTGACGCACACCGCACTGACCAGTACAAAGATTGTTTTGGCACTGACAGGATGCTTGGTGATAAGGAGAGTTATAGTTATTGTAAATACGGCTATATAAACACATATTTTGTCAAGAAGAATGAACTTCCTATCAACAGTCTTCCTTTTAAGGAGTTATGGATAAAGTTTTATGATGAATATATCAAGAATCAGGAAACACTCTTTCAGCTTTTTATTTTATGTAATCTTCCAGGAGAAATTTCTAGACTTGATTTTGTAGTTGAAAAAGTAGGCTCTATATTCCTTAGTCATGATGTTGAAAACGATGGAAGCCAAGCTCTCATTATTGAAAAAGCAGTAAATGCAATTTTTGGAGAGCTATGTAATATAAATCCTGGTACTTACGAGTATTTCTGTCCGCGAAAATCATCGCTTTTTTCTCAGATAATAAATGTACTCATCCAAACGTATTGCAAAAAAGACTTCCTTGACAAACTTATGGAAGGTATCATTTACAGGTTGATTCACAACCTGAAGTGCGAAGATATGTGGTACTGGAACATAAGTTTTCAGAACAAAAAAAACAGACTCAGCATATTGTATTCACATGACCTTTTCGGATTTCTTAGCTCCGTCATGCCTAGTGCAGTAAGCAGTAAAATGCAGGACGATGAATTCTCCAAGTATTTTAAAATACGATATGCTCTTCTAAGACATGCAGGCTTTGAAAAAGAAAATCCTGATAAACAATATCACTCAATAAACTTATTCAACAATCTGCATGTCACAGATTATTTCCGTGCTTATAAAATGGGACTTATAAGTCTTGATACGGTTTATTATGGCATAATCAAAATAAGCCCGTTCATAACAAATATGCAGGATCCTCTTTTCTTTGGAACTGATAATGCCGAGGTTTTTGAAATTTACAGGCATATATCCGACACCATAGTAGAAAACGAACTACGCAGGGGAGATGCAGAAGGTAGTTGCACAAGCTATGTCAAAAACTTACATGCAATCTACGGAGGCAGAAATGTCCTGCGTCTGATACAGGCATTGGGAAGCAGTCCGTTTGCAAGGAATGAAAGCTATGGAGAAGACAGTAAGAGCAGACATTTATGTCTAAGCCATCTTATTTCTATAAGCCGTCCACTGCCTTGCGACACAGCGGAAAGCTTTAAAGCTATGGTAAAAGAATTTAAGACTAAGGAACAAAAGCTTTACGACCTTGCAATGTATGCCCCAACATGGATACCTATAATCAGTATGGTCTTAGGACTTCCAGATTTTGAGCGGGGATGCTATTACTTTATAGCACACATGAAAGTACACTGGTGCGACCACAGGGATTCTGCTCTCGTAGCAAAATATACACCACTCACTCTGGACGAACTGAACCGTGGCGCATTTGACTTAGACTGGTTTACGGAGATGTATAATAGTCTAGGTGAAGACGTATTCAATAAGCTGTACCAGAGCGCAAAATACATTTCAAGCGGCGCACAGCATTCCCGTGCACGCAAATTTGCAGATGCGGCATTAGGACGAGTTACAGAAGAAGAGCTTGAAAAAGAGATTGAGCGTGCCAGAAACAAAGATCTCGTCATGAGCTATCCTCTCATTCCAATTAAACAGACAGAATTAAATGAAAGAGTTCTTCACAGATATGAGTTCCTGCAAAAATTCAAAAAAGAGAGCCAGAACTTTGGAGCTCAGAGACGGCAGAGCGAAGGAGAAGCTTTTGACATTGCACTTGAAAACCTTTCACGTGCGGCTGGATATACTGACGTAAACAGGCTCAACCTGAACATGGAATGCCGTCTTATGGAAAGTCTTTGCTCTGTATTTGATTTTCAGAAAACTAAAAACACAGGCTACAGCATAAGGATTGCTACTGATGAAAAGGGAAAGCCTTTCGTAGAATGCAGGAATAACAAAGACCAAAAGATATTAAAAAGCGTTCCTTCATCTTTAAAGAAAGACGAACTAGTCCTTGAAATTCATGAAACCTATAAGAGACTAAAGACACAGCATGAAAGAACAAGGACAATGCTTGAAAACTTCATGACAGAAAGCGTGTATATTTCTGCAAAAGAAATAGCAGCTTTACAAAAGAATCCTGTTATTAGTCCTATAATAAACACCCTGCTTTTTATATCAGATAAAGAAACTACTGATTCTCCTGTGACAGGGCTCCTTATAGATAAAGAGGAAAATTATCTCCTTAGATCTTATGACGGTTTCGAAGCAAAGATAATGCCAGAATGTCTTTTACGCATAGCACATCCATTCGATTTATTTACAGGCGGTCACTGGCACGAGTGGCAAAAGTATATCTTTGAAAAACAGATTATACAGCCGTTCAAGCAGGTGTTCCGAGAACTGTATGTTAAGCTTACAGAAGAGCTGGATAAGGACAGAAGCTACATGTTTGCAGGAAACCAGATCCAACCACAGAAAGCAGTTGCCACCCTTAGAGGCAGAAGATGGATTGCAGGTTATGAAGAAGGCTTGCAAAAAGTTTTTTATAAACAGAACCTTATTGCAGAAATTTATGCACAGGCAGACTGGTTTTCTCCAGCAGATGCCGAAGCTCCTGCAATAGAATTTATAGGATTCTCAAGACGGCTCTATAAGCCAGAGAACGACGAAAAACCTCTCTGCATCAAAGACATTCCAGACATTATCTATTCTGAAATAATGCGTGATGTTGACCTTGCTGTAAGTGTTGCCCATGCAGGTGCAGTAGATCCAGAGACAAGTCATTCTACAATCGAAATGCGACGAGCAATCTGTGAGTTTACGTTGCCTCTGTTTAAAATTGAAAATGTCCGCTTTGACGGTAACTTTGCACTCATCGACGGAAGACTTGCAAGCTATTCCGTACACCTTGGTTCTGGTCTTGTGCGGCAGATTGCAGGAAGTGCAATAAACATGGTGGCTGTACATTCTCAGCAGAGGGGAAAACTTTTTCTGCCGTTTGTAGATGAAGATCCTAAGACTGCCGAAATCATCTCTAAGATTCTTACATTTGCACGCGATGAAAAGATAAAGGACCCGTACATTCTGGATCAGATCAACAGGGGTTAGTAAATTGGAGCTGTACAGATGAATATTCTGATAAGTATAAAAAAGGCAGGAGCAAGACGGAACTCCATAGAAAACCAGTCATTCTTTTTACCTGATGATTTTCTGGAAGGTCATGGTACAAAAACAATACAGGATTTTCTTGATGCCGTGACAGAAGAATGTGTTGCCCAGTATAAAAAAAGAAAGGACAGCACTATTTTAAAATTGCTGACTAAAAAAGAAATAGAAGATAAGGCTTGTGAAGGTAAAGTTGCTTTCGACATAAACTATGGAGAAAAATCGCCATCATTGGAACAGGCAAAACACAACACAAGGCAGTGTTACCTTGACGGACTTTTTGCACTGTTCATAGACGGAAAAGAAATTTGTGGATTACAATCTTCTGCACCTTTAGAAACTCCAGTTTGCCTGCACGAAAACAGTTCTGTTATTTTTATTAAGCTTACAATGCTTGCAGGAAGGATGTACTGATGAAAGAAGAAAATTTAAAACGAGGAATAGCTTTAATCTTATTATCCTCATTAGGATTTGCCCTTATGGGAATGTTTGTACGTGCAGCAGGTGATATTCCATTCATGCAAAAAACTTTATTCCGCAACGCGACAGCTTTTTTTATAGCCCTTTTCATCCTTATCCGCACTAGTAAAAAAGACAAGGACGCACTTAAAATTCCAAAAGGATCTTTAAAATATCTCATCCTGCGCTCAACAGTAGGTTCAATAGGAATATTCGGAAACTTTTATGCAATCGATCATCTGAACATTTCGGATGCCGCCATGCTTAACAAAATGTCCCCTTTCTTTTCGCTTTTAGCAAGTTTTATTTTCCTTGCAGAAAAACCTTCGCTTTGCGCAATAATTTCTTTGATTACTGCATTTACAGGAGCACTGTTTATCATAAAGCCTTCTTTTGAGTTTACACAGGTACTGCCTGCTCTTGTAGGTTTTGCAGGAGGAGCGGGAGCAGGTTTTGCATACGCCTTTGTTAGAAAACTTCATACCTATAAAGTTAATGGATTCCTTATCATTACGTTCTTCTCAGCATTTTCAAGCATTCTTGCCCTGCCGTTTTTTTTCTTGTGTTATACACCAATGACGGCAAAGCAACTGATATTTCTATGCTGTGCAGGAATTTCTGCGGCAATAGGACAGTTTGGCATAACAGGAGCATACTTTAATGCACCTTCAAGCAAAATATCTATTTATGAATATTCACAAATACTTTTTTCCGCATTGCTGGGATTTTTAGCATTTGCCCAAATTCCAGACATATTAAGCATAATAGGCTATACAATAATTATAAGCACAGCAATAATAGTATTTATTTACAATTCTACGCATAACCAAAGTTAAAACCAGTCGTTTTTTTTCTGCAAAGTCTCCGGGATAACGCTCTATCTCAATGAGGAACGACTTTACATTGGAATCCTCAAAATGATTCACGGAACCGGAAACAAAAAGACAGCTGCTACCTCACCTATAGTTTACTGGCTTTCTTCGTTTCCGTCAGAAATGAAAGCCATGATTTCATTCATTTCTTCATTGACAAATCCAATGCTGCTTAAGAAACTGCAGTCCTCAAGGATCAGCTCATAATTGGAAGAGTCCTGCCTGTTACTCAAGAAAAGGGATTTCATCCTCTTGAAGCGGATCTCGGCATCATACGGCTTCAATCCCAGAATCTGAGTATAAACCTCATAAGCCCTCTTGAATTTCTGCTCCACATACAGGGCATCAGCCTCAGAAGTTTTTTTCTGGATAAAAGCCTTCAGATCCTCCTCCGTATCAAGAACAAGGCCGGGAGAATCAGATGTCACAGTCCGGGAATTCTCCATCAGCATGGCATTCATGTTTTCCTTCATGAAGTCCTCAACGCATTCCCTGTTTACGGAATTCAGCGGTATGCCGCCCAGAACGCCCAGCGCCTCCCCATAACGGTGAAGCCTGTTAAGGGCAACAGCCTTAAGGAACATGGTATCATTCCATGAAGGATCAAGAGAAAGGGACCTGTCCAGGTACTCAAGGGCAGAAGCACAATCCCCATTGTCAATAAAGCTTTTCCCTATGGCGAGATACTGTTCCGCATTGCCTATTTTAAAATACAGGGCCTGAACGGGGTCAAAATACACGGACTGGATTATCTCCTCGTAGCCGTCCTTCTTAAGTGAAATATCAAAGCCAGACTTATATGACCTCTTGTACGGAAGCATGAACCTTCCCTGCAAATTCGTAGACCCCTCATAATCTCCATTGACAAAGACCTTGACGTCACGGACACCGTTATTCTCATAATCATAAACCATGACGTACATGAAGTCATCCTTCCTGAACCTCTGCTGACTGGAAGAAGTCTGCCCTGATACGAAACAAGGCACCATCAAACAGCAGCAGAACAATAAAAACACCTTCCTCATCTTCTCACCTCATACACGCGGCCATTCAAATGAACCTCATAGGCACCGCTTCCCTTTTCAGAACACCAGTCGGAAACTCCAGGAGCTCCTTTAGACAGCGGAAGCGAATACATGACGTCATCCTTAGAATCCTTGAAAAAAACATGCTTTCCCCTTGCAGTCGTTTTTCCCTCACCCACATAAACAAGGCTCAATTCAGGAGCCTTAGGAGAAACAGGTGCAGGTTTTGAAACGGCAGGTTTTACGGACTTCAAGGAAGCTGCAGGACGCACGGCTTTTTCAGATGCAGGACCGAAAGCCCTGCCTATCTGGACGGGAGTAAAGGAAAGATTTTCCAGTTCCTTATCAGTATATGAAAACTCATCCTTCAAGGATTCCATCCTTATCCCCGTATTCACGTTCACTACCGACGAGACTATGTTTCCCCCGTCTGAATTCTTTATCCTGACGGAAAGGAAATCGACTGGAGGAACATGCTTTTCTGCATTCATAAGGAAATCAAAGATATTGCTTCCGCCGCTTTTTAAAAAGCATTCAAGACCTGCATAGTCACCATTCGGCTTAAGCTGCATGTAATCTTCCTTACAGTCCGCCTCAGCAAAAAGCTTCCTCATATCCGCAGCATACCCTGATACGGACATCGAGGCACGCCGTTCATCCTCCTCTGCCTCTGCATTCAGGGCATTACGGTAATACATCAGCTTCTCCTCATCGGACAGGCTTTCATCGGGAAACGGTATGTAACGGCTCACGGAACCGGAAAAGGACACATATTCACGTCTGCCGTCCTTGACGGAACGGTTCATCCTTACACCATCAATAAACCGGCTTTTCTCAAACCTTGACAGGAGCCCCACGCTGTCATCAGTATACAGCTCCAGCTCAAATTTCCTGCCGGACATACTTAAACTCGAAATCCTTGCATCCTTTCCAAGACAGTCATATATCACGGACGCCATAAGGTATATGTCGCCCCTGCGTTCACCTTCCATCTTTACATAGGCATTTCTGGCTTCCTCCACCTGCTTACGCAGCAGAGAAGCAGCCTCTACCCTCTTTTTCTGCTCAGCCTCAAACAGCCTTTTCTGCTCGGCTTCCTCCAGCATCCGCCTGCTGTATGAGGAAAACGACTTCAACGATATTACGGTACACAGGACGGCGGCAGCAGCCACCAGAAGAATCATGGTGCGTCTTTCCTTCTTATTGTCAGAGCGGAACAGGACACGGGAACTTACGTCACTTTCAGGCGGAAAAGGCACGGTCTTGAAATCCATGTCATCGCCGTAAAACCTCTGAATCTGCGATTCCGCACTTTCATCCACGTTCCGCCGCTCCGCAACAGAAGATACGAGGCTGCCATTGTCAAGCACTACATATTCTATGAAGTCACTGCTGACAAGGCAGACATTACCTGTATGAGAAGGAAATCTCTCCATTACAAAAAGGGTACTCATGACATAATTTTTCTGCATGTCCCTGGACGACCATACGATGCAGATCCAGAAATCCCTTTTCCTTCCGTTCCTTACGAAAAACAGGGAACCGGCATCAGGCTCGCAGGGATATTTTCTGGACAGCTCTATCCTTGCACGGGTAAGGCGCTCCTTCCCGTTTCTTGTCGGTGCTGAAAGAGGAAATACATAATATTCAAGTCTTGGCGCGACATCTGCCTTTCTCATCATAAACTCCACTAAATCAAAATTCCAGTTCTTTCTCTATAAGCACATACCGCACGGCGGTACGGGAAGCCTCATCCTCGGGAACTGCCGCATAAATTGCCCTTACGGAACATCCTCCGGCAGAAAAGCTTGCTCTCCAGAACGAAGTCTTAAGCCCGAACAGGTCAAGGATCCTGTCCGATGCCTCAAGACCAAGAATTGAGGCTATCTCGGAATCAGAAAGGTTTCCTGACTGGATCCTCATGTTAAGAACTCCAGCCTTACGCTCATAATCCTTTACCCCGACGGCCTTCAGCAGGACAGCAATCAAATCTGCATCCGCGTAAAAAAGGTTAAGCACAGGAAACCTGTTTACGAGCGGAAAGAGGGCTGCAGCATCAGAAGTTCCGAAGGACGACTGCACTGCATCAGATATCTTAAGGCTGCGGAAGTTCATGGGAATCCACCCGTAAGAAGACAGCACATCATCCCCCTTAAGCTCGATGAGTCCCGCCACCCCAGGATCAGAGACAACGGACTCCGCAAGAAACAGGCCGTTTATTCCGCTTGAAACGTCCTCAAGGACAAGCCCGTAGCCGGAATACGCATCAAGTACGTCATTACGGTTCAGGGACTGTTCGTTATCGCACTCATCACCGGCAAGCTCCTGCATGGATTCCGTCAGCCTTTCAAGTACTTCAAGAGCGGCATCCTGCCTCTTATAGTGCCTGCGGTATGTATCAGTAAACTTAAGTAGACTTCCCGTAAAAAAAGCAATTCCCATGATGCCTAAGGACAGCAGGATAACAGCGGCAAGTGCTCCAGCAGAAGAATAGCCGTCCTGACTCATGATCTTCTTCCTGCAACTGGAACGGAGGCGAAAAGCTCTTCCGTCACCATGTTCACGCCGCCGGTCCTCCACTCAACCTTAAGCCCCCTTACAAAGCCGTCAGCGTCATACAGCAATGATACAGAACATACCGTAACGGATTCATCCAGACCTTCCATATTCAGAATCCCGTCCCTTACGGTATCGTAATATTTACCTGCATTCTCCCAGTAAGGTATGCATACTGAGGAAATGTAACGGCGCATCATTGCATCGGTACGCAGTACGATGACTGCATCATGCCCTGTTGCAAGGGCATTGCCGCTGTTTTTCGTGAAAGAAGAATACACTGCCGCAATGCCGGTACACACGATAAGGAAAACAACCATGGAGACAGCCAGCTCAGTCAAGCGCATCCTCTACCCTCCCGTTCCTGGCGTCAATAAGAGCCAGTACGGACTCTTCCAGAACCGCCACACGTTTTATCAGGGAGGCTGCCGATGACATCATGCCGCAGCATATAAGGAGCATAACGGCCGTAAAGACAAGCGTCCTTAAAAGGACAAAACCATCCTGCCCATCAGTTTTCCCATGACGTAATGTCCGCATTCTTTCCTTCCCCGCCGTCCCTGCCGTCAGCTCCAAACGAGCGTATTCCGTATGGATTTCCGTCTGCACCCGGAACCGTATACTCATACTCATGTCCCCACGGATCTTTGGGTGCATCCTTGTAGACATAGGGACCGCTCCATCCGTCGCTCACCGGCTCCACTTCCGGTTTCTTCCGCAGGGCAGAAAGCCCCTGCTCCGAAGTCGGATAATTTCCGCAGTCAATGTAATAGGACTCCAGTGCAACGCAGAACGAGTCTATCTGGGCTCGTGCACCTGCGATGCGGGCTTTCTCAAGGCTTCCGACAGCCATGAAGCCGACAGTGGCAGTAAGAACCATGACGATGGCAATTACAATGAGGGTCTCTATAAGCGTCCATCCAGCCTGAGAATCAGTTTTCCTGCAAGAAGTTTTCATCACAATCCTCCAAGTAAAGAAAATACAGGCAGGACAAACTGCCCCACCATGAAAAATATGATTATGCCCGTAATGACGGTACATACAGGCTCAGCACTCACAATCATGTTCCCTATAATCCGGGAAGACTGCTTGTCGTAATAATCGTGTATCTGAGAGAACACGCCTCCGACGTTTCCCGTCGTCTCTCCGATGCCGATCCACGTAACCAGATATTCAGGAAAAACACCCTGCCTTGCGAACGAAGACGACAGGCGCCCGCCTTTCGCAATGTCATCCATGACACGAGTAACGGCTTTCCTGTAGGCACGGTTTCTGGACACGTCTCCGGACTGACCGAGAGCCTGCACGAGGGGAATTTCTGACGAACACAGAAGCTCCATGGCAAACGAAAAGTCACTCGTACACGAAATCTTTATGTACTGACCTATGAAAGGAACCTTCAGCAGCAGTGCATCAATCTTAAGGGCAGCCTTAGGTGAACTGCGGTACAGGATGAAAACAAGGATGCTGCAGGACAGAAGGAAAAAGAAGATTCCTGTACTTACGGCCATGGAACGGTAGACACGTGCCATACCGGCGGCAACCTCGCTGCTGCTTTCGGTAAACACCTCGAACAGCTCCTTCAGCTTTGGAAAAACAAAGAATATTATGCATGCCACCACACAGACAGCAGTAACAAGTACCGCAGCAGGATATATAAAGGCCTGTAATACCTTCTGGGCATTTTCCTTCCTTGTCCGAAGATACTTTGCAAGGCGTGCGAACACCTCGTTAACAGAACCCGAAGCCTCTCCGATGCGTACAAGGGAAATGTAAAGCGGTGAAAAGGAAGGTGCATAGAGTGACAGGGCCGCATTAAGCTGCTCACCCTTCATCAGTACAGACAAAAGCTCTCCGCAAAGCTGCCTGTTCTTCGGCTGTCCGTTTATCTGTGATCCGACCTTCAGGGCTTCCTGAACGGTAAGGCCTGAGTTCATCAGGGCAGCCATATTCTCGGTAAATTCAATGACGGTCCCTGCATTCACCCGGGATCTTGCCCTGACGCTGCCGTGGCCGCCACTAACTTCTTCATAAGATATGAGGAGCCTTTCAGATCCCTCAAACCTGCGGAACAATGATTCCGCATCAGGAGCATCCATGGTGACGGTGCTTCTAGATGTTCCGTCACCGTTACAGACTACGCATCTGAAAGTCATACCAGAGCCTCTCTTCGGATTTCCGAGAAAGTCGTTTCTCCGGCGAGGACTTTCTGGACTGCATCAAAAGCAAGTTCCCTCATGCCGTTTTTTTCTGCAATGCCATACAGTTCTGAGACAGGACGGCCTGCATCAATGGCGGAGGCACATTCTTCGGTAAGCTCAAAAACCTCGGAGACTACGGTGCGTCCGGAATATCCAGTAAGACCGCACCTGTCACAGCCCTTTGAAATCCTCATGGACATTCCTGTAAGACTGAATTTATCCCGCAGGGCCTTCATTTCCGCATTAAGGGGAACAGACTCCGAACAGTAAGGACAGACCTTTCTTACAAGCCTCTGAGCTACGGCATATTTCAGTACGGAAGATACAAGGTATGACTCAATGCCCATATTTCTGAGCCTTGTCACGGCAGAAATGCTGTCGTTGGTATGCAGCGTAGAAAGGATTACATGCCCGGTCAGGGCCGAGCGGATGGCAAGTTCCGCCGTTGCCCTGTCGCGGATTTCACCGATCATTATGACATCAGGATCCTGCCTAAGTATCCTCCTGAGTATGCTGTCAAAGGTCAGTCCTATGCCGTCATTCACCTGAATCTGGTCAACTCCAGGAATGATGCGCTCGACAGGATCTTCGATGGTTATGATTTTCAATGAATCCCTGTCCATGCCGCTTATAAGTGCATGGAGCGTCGTCGTCTTTCCAGAGCCGGTCGGTCCAGTGGCAAGTATGAGTCCGTTCGGAATTCCAAGAGCCTTCCGCAGCATGGCATAAGGACCTGCTGAAAAACCGAGGTCTGAAAGTCCCTGTATTTCTTTTTTCGCATTAAAGATTCTTAAAACAATAGATTCTCCGTGTGCTACGGGAATGAACGAGACTCGGAAATCAAGTGCCCTCTTTCCCAGAATAACCCTCATGCGTCCGTCCTGCGGAAGCCTCTGTTCCAGAATGTTCAGGTTTGACATTACCTTTATGCGGCTGGCAATGGATTCCGCAAGAGCCGCATCCATTACTTTTACTACTTTCAGAACCCCGTCCATTCTGAACCGAACACGCAAAGCATCAGCTTCAGGCTGGATGTGGATGTCGGAGGCATTGCGGCGGATGGCGGCAAGACATACGGCATTTATGATGTTTATGACAGGGGCGGAATCAGACACGTCTTCAAGGTCAAACATCTCCCCTTCATCAGGAGCAGAGACTGAATCACTACCGGAGGAAGCCGAGTCAACGATGCTTCCTACAAATTCCGCAAAGTCACTGTCCTCGACGGTTATGAGGCGTACGGACTTCGGAGCATGAAAGCTTCGGAGAAAAGATTCAGCCTCGCGCTTTCTTCCCATGGAGACGGCGGCTACGACCTCAACGTCAGATTCAGAAACCTTTACAGCTCCTGAATTGCGGATATATGAATCCCTGTACTGTCCCGGACACGAGCGGTAATCCTTGAACTCGCAGATATTAAAATCATCAGACTGTCCGCCTTCCATATTACTTTTCCTTTGCAACGTATTCCTCGTAATACTGCCGCAGCCTCTTGTCATGGTTGACCTTTCCGTTGTCAGGCTTTTCAACAAAGGGCACAAGATATATTACGAATTCAGTCTCCGAATCGGACTCCACTTCCTTCCTGAACAGGTGCCCGAGTAACGGAATGGAACCGAGGAGAGGAACTTTCTTGACGGTAACCTCCTTGTCGGACTGCAGCAGGCCGCTTATGACTATAGGGGTTCCGCTTTCAGTACGGACGTTTGTGGAGACCTTCTTTTCAGTCGTTCCCGGAGGATTCGTAGTATCGGTCGTAGAACCGTTTACGGTTCCCTGATTTGAGACCTGTGCATTTACATCTACGGTAATCATGTCGTCGCCGGACACCCATCCGTTTATGGAAAGTACGAGACCGCTGGAGATTTCCCTTGTAGTACTCGAATACACGCCCTTGTTTGAATCTGGAACAATGTCGCGGTAGCGGAACGTGCTTGTATTTGAAAAATTTATCGTCTGCCCGGAAATTCCGTTCAGCCTCGTATCCGCAAGGACATGAGACCTTCCTTCCCCGAGCTCTGCATTAAAGAGGGCTGCAAACTGTATGCCCAGAAACGAGACAATATCAAAGTTTATGCTGAAAAGGTTTCCAAGGGTTGCCATCCAGTTCATGGTATCAAGACCTTTCCTGTCATTCTCGCTTCCTGCAAGCTTTGACATGGTTATCTTTGAATTACTGTTAAGTCCGTGGGAACGCTGCCTCTGTATTACGAGGACCTGATAGCAGACCTGCTGCTTAGGCTTGTCCATGAGGTCAAGCTCCTTCAGAAAGCTCTGATACACATCTTCCGGCCCAGTAAAGAAAATAAGCGTGGAGTCATCGGTCAGGGAAAGGTTTTCCGTATGAACCGACGGCGGAAGAAATTTCATGAGTTCATCGCTTTTGATGTAGCGCAGGCGGACAGGACGGGACTCGTTCCTTATATCGATGAGGGCAAGGTATTCAAGCAGCATCTGCTCCCTCTCCTTCGTCACCTGCGTTACGAAAGACATTGTATCAGGAATCACGGTTATGTCACCATACAGCATCGACTTTGGAATAAGCTGGACTGCCGCAGCGACACTTATGTTCCTAAGGGTAAAGCACCGGTAGTACCTGTCCTCAACAGGAACGTCTATTGCCGAAAGAAAATCAAGAATAGGGGCTGTTTCTCCTGTACTTCCAGTTACATACAGCGTATTGGTGGTTTTGTCAGCCTTTACGAATGCACCTGCGTTCAGGTCTGTAGGAAACAGGGACATTACCGCATCCGCATTTATGTTCACGAGCCTTACGGCAGTTGTGTCTTTAAGTTTCTTAAGGACATCCTTTTTCTGAACCTCAAACACATAGTAAATCTCACTGTTGACGGCATAGTCACACGAAGCCTGTTCCAGAATGAGCCTCAGCAGGGAATCAAAGTCCTTGTCCGAGTAATACAGGTTTTCAAGCATAACGGAATTCTTTAAGAGCAGGGAATATTCATTACCTGCCTTTTTAAACAGGGCATCCATTACGGCCGCAAGAGAACCTTTCCGCAGCGTAAGCGTATAAAGGGAATCCTTAAGTTCAATACGGAAATCCTCGCCCCTGCCGGAACCTCCGCGAGAAGAATTCTTTCCTATGAAAAAGCCTTCTCCCTCCCTGTCCAGTGAATACCCTGTAAGGCGCAGCATTACAAGGCGGAGTACATCCTCAACGCCGGCACTGTCCTCCCGTACCGTTACTGGGACGTTAGGCAAAGGATCGTTCATTATAGTAGTATGAGTAAACCTTGACAGCTCGCGAAGGAACGGCTCCACGGGAACATTCTCGCAGTCAATTAAGTAGCCTTCGGGCTTTTCCTCGAAGCGGATCTTCGTAAGGTAATAGATGTCGTCAACAACGTTTATGAATATGTGGTTTGCATCGCAGAAGCGGCGTATCGCAACGTCAAAGCTCTTGTCCTCGAAGTGAAAGCTTGCAATTCCCGCCACCGTATCGTCAAGGCTGACGGACTTTCCGCACATTTTTGCAACGGAAAGCACAATGTCGGAAACCTTCTGGTTCCTGAAGTCTATGTCAATCCTCTCATCGTTCTTTTCCTGTGCATACATGGCGGTGACGAGAAACAGGAACAGCAGTAACATGACATGAATAAATTTCTTCATAGCGGCAGTCTTACCACCGTATTGAGCGAGTATCGTTTTTTAAGCTACAGAACATTTTTTTATTCTCCGTTTATAATCCTATGTCGTAATAATAGGAATAAAGGCACTGCGTGTCAATAACCTGTGGATATGAACCCCATACTGACAAAGATGGCCGCAAGCACTGCCCCTGCGGACAGAAAGGGAGCAAAAGGTATCTTAAAGTTTCTTTTCTTATTCCTCAAGAATACCGCCGCATAAAGAATTCCTATAATGGAGGCTACTGTAAAAGCAAGGAATGCCAGAGGAAAGCCAAGTGCATACCCAAGTACGGCAGAAAACTTAACGTCTCCGAATCCGAGTCCGCCGTGAAGCCTGTAAATGGACAAGAACATGCAGAACGAGGCAGCTGCCGTAAGGGCGGCAGGCACGATGCGGATTTTCACGCTCAGTACGTCGTGTATGCCCAGTAAAAGGAACAGGAGCAGTAAAAGGGCATCAGGAATGATGCACTTACGGCAGTCAACGATGGATATGGGGATGCATGTTATCAGAAGCACGGCAAGTGTATACGTCATGAATATTTTTTCCTTATATTATGGATATAAGGATAGGATATTAACATAGGAATTACAAGAGGGGGTATAGTAAATATGTGGCACACACCTATTGACAAAAACTGCATTAACCTGTAATATTTTTTTTATCAAGGTATTCCTTACTATTTATAAATCGTATGAAAAATTATAAAATATTTTTAGTTCAGTTAGGAGTATTACTCCTGTCATCATTTTCCTCATTGCATCCGCAGGTATTCAAGAACGCAAAAGAAACCAATTTGGTAAAAAGAATTCCCAT
>CAMVHR010000014.1 GCA_947167345.1 uncultured Treponema sp. | reverse complement strand
CTCTTTTTCTATATTAGGCTATATTAGCCAATCCACAACTTTTGATTATAACTCGATTACAATGGAAATGTTTATACCTGTGCTGAACAACATTCAGATTCAACGTGTATAGGAAATATAAAAGAGTTGTATAATCAGCATCAAAAGTTTATAAAAAAATATGATAGATTATTAACGGTATGTGATTACGAGAATAAATGTAAAATTTGTGAATTTAGACTTTTTTGCTATCGTTGTACTTCTATCCTTAAAAACAAGAAAATTTATAATCTCAAATCTGTATGTAAATATAATCCTATAACAGGTAATTTGGAGGAGGCCTGACATGTACATAGACAACATCGCCAGAAACAACAGAAAGACAATAGCCGTCATATCTTTTTTCATCGTCATTGAATATGCCATAGCGCAGAGCATACCGTACTGCATAAAAATCCTTTCAGATTCCATCGTTAATGTGGACTTGACTGGGCTTGCCGGAATATGCGTCCTTCTTGTGATTGCCGGCGTGGTAAAGTTTGCATCGACACTGGCTGCCGACATCTATTACTGGAAATTTACGAATTCGCTTGGAATGCAGCTGCTGAATGAATTTTTGGGAAAAGTTCTAGATGCTTCCAAGTCTGACCTTTCCCGCTCTGATCCCGATTCCCTACTCAGAATTGCCACAAGCGACATTGACAGACTGAAACAGTCGCTTGTAAAGCAGTATTTCGTAAGTGTGTCAACCTGTGTTTCCTTGGCAATACTGCTTTTCTTTGTCGTCCTTCTGGACATAAAGCTGGCTTTCATAACCATTGCATGGTATGCTTTGTTCTATTTCGTTTCAAGAAAATTCATAGACAGAATTTCACAACAAAGGATTACCGAGCGAATGAAATACAGCTCTGTTGTATCCTTTGCAAAGGATGCAATTTTCGGTGCGTTCGAATTCAAATATTTTTCGCACAAGGATGAGTTTTTCAAGAACATTGATGAAAAGCTTGAAACTTATAACGATGCAAACTCAAAGGTCATGATTAGCCATTCGCTGTCACAGTACATTGCCATCATAGGCAACTTTACTACCATCGCAATTATACTGCTGTACAAACATCTTCTTGCAACGGACATTTCTACAGGCTCTCTGTTTGCCATGTACATGTACACGGTAAAATATTCAGACATCTTTGACAGCATTCTGTTCCTGAGGACTTTGCGGAAAGACAACGAGTCTTACAAAAAGCCTATAGTGGATTTCATGCTGAATGGTACGGAATCTTGCAGGAATCAGAATGAATGCATTGCAAGCATTGAATCCATAGCGGCGGCAAAGCTTTCCGTTTCATTTAATGACTGCATACGCGCATTCAGCCATGTCTTCAAGAAGGGCTGCACCTATATCATATGCGGAAAGAGCGGTGTCGGAAAATCAACTCTGGCAAATGCCCTTGCACGGGAAATTCCTTGCACACCGGCATCTCTTTTTTACAACGGCAGACCTGCCGAATTGGTTTGCCAGAAGTCATTGAACGAACGGATTGCCGTGCTTAACCAAAATCCATATCTCATAAACGGCAGCATTGAAGAAAACATGCGCATGTTCCACAGCGAGTATGACAGGCAGGATGTGGAAGAAATAGCCCGTTTTTTGGACTTACCCGACATCTACGCTCCGATTGGCGTAAGCGAAATAGAAAAAGTCTCTGGAGGGGAAAGGAAGCGCATTGCCTTTGCACGGCTGTTTTTGTGCTTGCAGCACAAAGACCTTGTGATTCTTGACGAAACGTTTGCAAACCTGGACAGGGAACTCATTTCAAAAATTGCACGGCGGATAAAGGAACTTTGTGCAGAAAAAATCCTTGTCGTTGTGACTCACGATGACTTTGTAAAGCAGCAGTTTGAGTCGGCATGCATCATAGAATTGAACTGATGGTATTCATGAACAATTGCTTGCCGCAGTAGGATTATATTGTAAGATGAAGAATGAACAGGCTCCACCGTATGGGGCAACTATTTGCAAGAGAGACTCTTGATATGTCAAATTTAATTCGTTTCCTAAAGAAATCAGTCGGAAAAAAACTGACGGCTGTTCTTTTTGCGACATCCTGCCTATTTTCGCTTTTAAAGCTGTCAAATATGATTTTGCCTTTTTTTGCAGAAAAGTTCATAGATGGTGTACAAAGAGGTCTCTTTGAATCTACGTATCTGTTTGTGGCGGCATCTCTCTACGTAGTATCATTTGTTCTGCAAAGTATTGTATCCTTCATATATGGGCGAGAGCAAATCAAGGCAAAAAATGTTTTGCAACTGCACATAATGAATTCCATTCTGCATCAAAACCCTTTTTACATAAAAAGCAAAGGTGAGGGATTTTTTTCTAATCTATTGGATAATTCCATAGATACCATCATGAATGTGATTGCACCTTATAACATATATACGATGTTTCTGATTGTCCAAAATGTAATAATAGTCGTCATAATGTATTGCAAAAGTATCTCTGCTGGCATACTGTGCACGGGACTCTTCCTGTTGCATTTTCTTGCATATATCATGAACAGCAGACTTTTTTCGACAGTTCTTGCAGATTTTATTGAACGTACAAATTCTTCAATGGCAGTAACCTATGACTTTATCAGGGGGAACAAATCCCTTGTGGCAAGTGAAAATGCAATTTCTTTTGCAAATGACAAACAACCATATGGCGATTCATTTAAAGAAAAATACGAAAAGCTTAACAAGCTTTTTACATGTAAGAAAGTAGATTTTCTGTTGATAAACTATCGTGATATTGTTGATGAAGTAAATAACCTTACGTTGATCGAAGAGGAGTTTTTGGATTGGCTAAAAAATCAGGAAGAACCTATGCCTGAAAAATACAAGAATGTCATTCCAAATACAGTTCCTCCTAAAACTATTCCCGTGCGGATTCCTATAGATTTATGTGATTTTTGATAATGGATGGTTACGAATACAATGGATTTTTACGAGTATGGCGAAAACCGCAGATGGCTTGCTTTGACGTGAATCTCTTGAAAAATCGCCTTGCACGACCTATAATGATTATGTATGGGAGAAAAGGACATAGCGGAAAAGACGCTAGAAGCATACAACGATGTATTCTGCGACATAGTGAACGTTCTGCTTTTTGACGGAAGGGAACTTGTAAAGGAAGAGGAGCTTACAGACGCGATGCCGCTGTCGCAGTACAAGGCTGACGGCGGAAAGCTCCACGAGCAGGAGCGAGACGTAGCGAAGTTCTGGAAAGAAGGGCGGATAAGGACAGCAGAGACAGCAAAGTGTGCAAGGTGCGCTATCCGATAGTGACACTGGTGCTGTACTTCGGCATGGAAAGGTGGAACAAACACAGAAGCCTCTTGGAGTGCTTCAATGTACCAGAGGAACTGAAGCCGTATGTCAACGACTACAGGGTGAATGTGTTTGAGATAGCATGGCTGGAACCAGAGACAGTGAGGAAGTTCAAGAGCGACTTTAGGATTGTAGCAGATTATTTTGTGCGCATGAGGATAAACCGGGATTACGAGCCGTCAAGGGAGACAATCCGCCATGTACATGAGGTTTTGCAGTTGATGTCAGTATTGACGAAAGACAGAAGGTTTGCAGATATACAGATACCGCTTAATGTGGCGGAGGGAGGTACGACCATGTGTGAAGTTTTAGACAAGGTAGAAAACAGGGGAATTGCAACAGGATTAGCCAGAGGAAGAAAAGAAGGTCTGGCGACAGGAAGAAAAGAAGGTTTACTTACAGGAGTTGCATCTACTCAGGCACTCATTAACCGCTTGTTGGAGGAGAACCGCATGGAAGACCTGCGCAGGGCATCTACAGACAGAGAGTATCTTCAGCAGTTACTTGAAGATGAAGGACTGTTGAGTGAGTAACTTCTGCATTATCTTCAAGCTCGCTTAAACGGCGAAGTAATATTTCCAATCATTTTAACACGTTGTAGAAAGTTTTTAGGTTTTTCCTAAGTAATTGTGTCGTAAAAGCTTAACTGGTTGCGTCATGACTTATTATTAATGTGGCTGAGGGAGGTACGACCATGTGCGAAGTTTTAGACAAGATAAAAAACAAGGGAATTGCAACTTGATTATCCAGGGGAAGAGAAGAGTGCTTGTCTTGGCATAAATTTTTGCTATTCATTTGATGTACAAGGAGATGTAAGTTATGGAGATAAAAAAGACAAACGCAAGTGACATAGATGCCTTGATGAGAATTCGCCTTGAAATGCTACGGGTTGTAAACAACGTAAAGTCGGATGCTGTTTTTGATAAAACGCTTGTCGAATGCAGCCGTGAATATTTTTTGAGTGGAGACCAGACGACTGTCTTTGCGATGGAGCAAGATAAAATTGCAGGTTGCGCAAGCCTGAGCTACATCAGTGTCATGCCGACATTTGATCATCCTACAGGAAAGAGGGCGCATCTTATGAACGTCTACACAAGGGAGGCGTTCCGCAGACTGGGGGTAGGAAAAATGATGGTTCAGTTTTTAATTGAAGAAGCAAAATCTCGCGGTGTAACGGAAATCAGTTTGGATGCGACTGAAATGGGACATCCTCTTTATAAGAGTTTGGGATTCAGCGACAATCGCGAAGGAATGAATCTTTCGATTTAAAAAACTGGAGTTGTGAAATGAAAGCAAATGAAATCATCTATAAACCCCTTTCCTCATCAGACTATGACGAACTGTGGAAATTATGGAATCAGGTTGAGCAGACAAAACGTGCTCTAAATCCTGTGGACGACAGTCGCGAAGGAATTACACGCTATATGGAGAGAAATCCAACCTCATGCTTTGCGGCGACAAGCGGCGGAAAAATTGTCGGTGCGATTTTGACAGGTCATGACGGAAGAAGGGCAATCATTCATCATCTTTGTGTGCATCCTGATTTTCAGCGAATGGGAATTGCAAGGAGCCTTGTTGCAAAGGCGGAGGAGGCACTTAAAAATGAAGGAATTACAAAAGCTTTTGGGCTTGTGTTCAAGGACAACGACAAAGCAAACGCCTTCTGGGAAAAGATGGGATATTCACTTCGCACAAACCTCAATTACCGTAACAAAAGCCTGAATGCGGCTGTTCCGACCGGAGAATAAAATGGAAGAATTTATAAGACTTGATTCAAGCTATCTTGAAGAAGCTGCTCAACTTTACAAGAAAGCTTTTGGTGGTGACCCCTGGAATGATGACTGGAGCGATCAGAAGATACTGATGGAATACATCAAGGAAGTTTCCGGTGCCTACAATTCTCTCAATTACGGTCTTTTGATTGACGGAAAACTTTCTGCAATTTCGTTTGGTTCAATCCGTCACTGGTGGGAAGGTGCCAACTATAACATAGATGAATTTTGCGTATCAAAAGATTTTCAAGGACAGGGTATCGGAAGCCGATTTATGAAAATGATTGAAGATGACATAAAGAAACTGGGGGTTGCAGGCGTTTTTCTTCAGACCGACATAGACAAGCCTTCGTTTAAGTTTTACACAAAGAACGGCTTTACAAACCTTGAAAAGCACGTGAGTTTATTTAAAAGTGTTAAATAAAAGAAAATAAATGGGTGTAGCTCATGAAAATTTAAGATATTTCACAAGAAGTTTTTGGAAGTGCTGTTTACCCTGGAGATCCAAGCCCGGAAAGATTCAGAATTCTCAGCATTGAAAAAGGCGATGTCTGCAATCTGACTGCCTTTAAAATGTGTGCACACTATGGAACTCACGTTGATGCTCCCTTTCATTTTTATGCTGATGGGAAAACAATCGATCATGTTGATTTGAACTGTTTCACCTCTACAAAAAATTCGGCTTTGAGAACAGAATGCAAAAATATGAGGACATGCGGTTAAATCTGCGCAACCAAAAGTAACAAAATTGCCACCGCCAGTTGGTTGTGAGTTGTAAGTTCTTCTGTCATGATGTTTTTAAAAGGAGTGTAAAATGATTTTTTCAGAAAAACTTGCAGTATTGCGAAAGAACAAAGGACTTACGCAGGAAGCTCTTGCAGAAAAACTTAATGTGTCTCGTCAGGCGGTTGCAAAATGGGAGAGCGGACAGGCTTATCCTGACATTTCAAACCTGATTCAAATCAGCAATTTGATGAACGTAACGGTGGATTATCTTGTTCGCGACGGTGAGTGCATTAAAAGTCTTGCATCGGATGCTGACGCAGGAACCGGTGCAAACATTGAAGAGATCATTCAATTTCGCCTTGAGGCAAACGTAAATACTTATGCGGCGTTTATGAACGAAGTTGAATCAACACGGCTCGATTCCCACGACTTTCACTATCAAAATGGCGACTACGTTTACCACGACACTTATGTTGGCGGCGAGCAGTTCGCGGGAGAAGAAGCTGTTTGGAAAAGCGGTAAAGCCCTTTACGCCATGAATTATCTTGGTCGCGTTCTTTCCAAAGACTTTAGCGGAAACTTCTTAAAGGACGCACTCCGGCACGCCGACTGTAAAATGCCTTACCGCGGCCCTGAGCATTACGAAGACGGAGAGTTTATCTACAAGTGCAGCGTCAACGGCGACTTCAGCTGGTTTCAGGGCTACGAGGAAATATTCTTTCATGACAAAAAAGTCTACGAGTGTTATTTTCACGGTGGTCTTATGGTCAGCAATTCTTAAAAAGTTTACTGTTTTGAAACATACTGTGTTGAAAATTTTCAGTTGTTTCGGTAATATGTTTGTGTATAAAAGTACTTTTTAAGGAGTCATATATGGCACGTACACATTATATTGCCGGTAACTGGAAAATGAATACATCTAAGGCAGAAGCTGTAGCTCTTGCTAAGGATTTGGTTGAGCAGCTTAAGGGAAAGACTAATAAATTCATGATTGGTGTTCCTTTTGTTTATCTTGATGCAGTAGCACAGGTTGTAAAAGGTTCAAACATTATTCTTGCTGCACAGGATTGTGCTGCAACATCAAACGGAGCTCACACTGGCGAAGTTTCAACAACAATGCTCAAGGACATTGGTTGCAAGTGTGTAATTCTTGGTCATTCAGAACGCCGCCATGAAATTGGTGAGTCTGATGAGCTGATTAACAAGAAAGTACGCAAGGCTTTGAATGACGGTCTTGAAGTTGACTTGTGTATTGGCGAGCTTCTTGCAGAACGAGAGGCTGGTGAGGCTGAGCAGGTTTGTGCATTCCAGTTGAGTGCTGGGCTTGCAGGTGTTACAGAAGAGCAGATGAAGAATGTTACAATTGCTTATGAACCTGTATGGGCAATCGGTACTGGCAAGACTGCTACTCCAGAAGATGCTCAGGCTATTCATAAGTTTATCCGCGGATACATTGCAAAACTGTACAACCAGAAGGTTGCTGATGAAGTAATCATCCAGTATGGTGGTTCAATGAAGGCTTCTAACGCAAAGGAACTTCTTGCACAGCCGGATATTGACGGTGGCCTTATTGGTGGTGCTTCACTTAAGGCAGAAACATTCGTTCCAATTTGTGAATTGTAAATTCTGCGTGTAATTTCCAAGAGGGCTGTCGTAAAGACAGTCCTTTTTTGTCTGCGAGAGCTGATTCTTTGTATAGAGGCTGACATTGTTGCATAGTGTTCCCTACATCTCTTGCAAAGTTGTCTCTTTTGCCAACTTTGCAGCCTGCTCCTCGATTTTTTCAAGCGGTATCCCCTCAGCCTTAGCAATCTGCTCGTGATTACCATGCTTCATTGCAAAAGGGAACCTCTAAAAATGTGATGTCTCTGAAATGAAAATAAATTCAATTGACTAAATAAACTTATTAATGTAATATTATAGGACTTAAATTTTTGGAGTATGAAAAAATGGATATTGTAAAGACAATATTGTTTGTTGCATTTGTGATTATCTGCGTTCTTTTGATTTTGATGGTTCTTATTCAGAATGAAGATAATAACGGTATGGGCGGTGTGTTTGGTGGTGGTCAGTCTGCTGCATTCGGAGCACATTCAGCTAGCGTACTTTCAAAGGCAACTGGTATTTTTACTGCATTGTTCTTTGTTTTGACATTTGGACTTGCCCTTTTGAATAAGACCTCTGATAGGGGTGCTGATTTAGGAAAGACGGCTGTTCAGGAACAGGAAAGCAACGTTGAGTCTTCAGCTGAATCCGGTTCTTGGCTTGACAGTATTGAGCCTGAGACTAAATAACAGAGAGGCATAGATGAATCTGCAGCAAGTTTTTTCTCGCCAAAGTATCATTCCTGATTTAGAAAGTACGGAAAAGGAAGAGCTTTTTGAAGAAATGCTGCAGGCTATTGTTAATGTTCAGCCGGATATTAACAGGGAAGAAGCTCTTTCTGCCTTGGCTGAGCGTGAATCAAAAATGACTACCGGTATCATTCATTCTGTCGCAGTTCCCCACTGTAGGATAGATACTGTTCGAGGTGTTGCAGGCTCGATTGGAATTTCAAGAAACGGAATTGATTATGATTCCCTTGACGGAAAGCCTGTTCACTTTGTTTTTATGCTAATCTGCAATTCCATAGAAGATGCTCTTCATCTGGAAGTGTTGAAAGAGCTTTCTTTTAAACTTGAAAATCCTTCGTTTTTACAGAATCTTTCTGACTGCAAGATATCTGATGATGTCTATAACTTATTGGGAAAATCTTTTTATTAAATCTGATTGAAAAAAAATGCCTTTTAATTTGCTTTTTCTGAATAATGCTTTATAATTGGTAATACAGGAGTCTGACATGACAGAAGAAATGAATGCAATTCAACATCTTTTGGAGGTTGAAGCTGATGCATCTCAACTTGTTAATGAAGCCCAGAAAAAGGCAGATGTAATAATTTCAGAGGCCCGTGCTAAGGCTGAGTCCGAATTTAAAACTACTTATGCAAAGTTTGCTGAAAAGCTTGAGGCTAATGAGTCTGCAAGGCGCGAAGCTATTGATGATGAGCAGAAGAGTGTCTTCTCTGAGTACGTTCAGTCTCTTGATTCAACTCCTAAAGATAAAGAATCATTTAACACTTTGTTGCAAAAGCTCTTGTTTGCGTGAGGCTGCGTATGGCAATGGATAAGTCTGCAGCAGATGCTTACGTTTACTCAAAGGCGAGTGGAATGCTTGCAAAATCTTTTGTAGGATCTCGGGCTGTACGTCTTTTTAATGTGCATACATTGCAGGAATTGTGGGGACTGGTTTTTGAAACTGAAGTGCCTGTCATCCCTGAAACTTTGCTTGCCAAGGCTCTTGAAGCAGAAGCCCAGAAAAAGTTTATTGCAGAATTTAAATCATTAATAAATAATTATTCGTCTCCATCAGATATTTATGCGACGCTTCTTCATTCCTATGAGTATGAAAACCTTAAGGAAATAGGGGCTGCATTGTGCTTTAGGGAAGAGAAGATGCCTGAAATAGCCGATGTTTCTCCTTTTAATTTCATTCATTATGATAAATGGCCAAAAATTGAAGAAATGACTGCAGGTTCTGCACTTTCGTGGTATAATAAGGTTCCGTTGGTTTCTGAACAGCAGAAGAATGATTATCGTATTGACAGTACATATATTCGTGAACTGTGGAATTCCTGCAGTAAAATAAAGGCTTCGTGTAGGCCTGTTGTCAAGGATTTGTTTTTTAAGAAAATATGCCTTGACAATGTATTGTGGGCATTGCGGCTTAAGATTTACTACGGAATGGGCAGGGATGAAATAGTATCTCATCTGGCATATTCTTCTGACGAGCGTTCCCGAAAGGACATTTTTATTCAGGATGCCCTTAAGGTCATTGACTGGGAAACTGATAACTGGGAATCATGGAAGGACTGGAAGCATGTGGATTTGCTGAATCCTCATGAAGAAGGTGTCGTTTGGAATGTTGATCCCAGATGGATTTATAATGTAAGCAGAAAGGAATACGTGCGCAAGGCGTACCGGCTGTTTCATTTGTATCCTTTTACGGAATGCCCTCTTGTCTGCTGGTTTATAGTAAAGCAGAATGAGCTTGATAATATTAGAACTGCGTCTGAAAGCCTGAGACTTAGTGTTCCGTCTGAGCAGGCAATGGAAAACGCTGGTATTTTGGAGGTTACGAATCATGTCTAAGACAACGACAATGCGTCTTCTTGAGCTTATGGTATATAAGGAAGACATACAGAATGTCCTTTCCTACCTTGGAAAACTCGGCGAATTCCAGTTTCAGGATGATGTACTGCAGAAGACAGGTTCAAATGCCGACTCTGAGATGTTCAACAGGTTGCAGAACGTTCGTGTCGCACTTGACGTTGAAGATTTGACTTCTTTTATAGAAGAAATAAGACTTCCTGATGAACAGGATGCCAAGGATGCAGAAAAGCTTATCGGAATGGTTGATTCTTTGCACGAAAGGGAACTTCGTGCCCAGGATGAGCTTAAGCGTGTCTCTGAGGCTCATACAGAAGCTCTTGCTTTTGGTAATCTTCAGGTGCCTTATTCTCAGTTGGAGTCTTTGTCATTCCTTACTCTGAGGATTGGAAAGATTCCTCCTGAAAAATTTGATGAATTGAAATTTGCCCTTGGGCAGCGTGTCGTTCTTGTCAAGCTGGGAAATGACAATAGCCGTGTAATGGTTGCATGTCCTAAAAAAGCCCGTTTTTTTGCAGATGCAGAACTGAAGAAGGTTGGTTTTGTTGAGATTGAAATTTCCAAGGACTTTAAGGGAATTCCAGAAGATGTTCTGGAAAAGCTTTCTGTAGAAAAAGAGGCGGCGGAAAAAGCTCTTGCAGACATTCAGGCGGAGCGTAAAAATTTTGCAGAGACTCATAAAGACTTGCTCTATCATCTTTTGCAAGTATACTCTGCCGGAAGTCAGATTTCAGGGGTAAAGAATGCACTGGAATCTACTGATTATGTATATCGCATCACAGGATGGCTTCCTGCATACAGAATAAAGGAGTTTATTCGGGACGTTGATCACATGACGGAGGGCAGGACAGGAATCCGCAATTTTCTTCCTACTGAAGTGCCTTCTGTTGTTTCTGGTGCGGAAAAAGTTCCTGTACACCTTAAGCATGGAAAGGTTCTCCGTAATTTTGAACGCATGATATTCAGTTATGGTTCTCCTCTTTATGGAACTATTGACCCTACGCCTTTTGTTGCAATCTTCTTTACTCTGTTATTTGGCATAATGTTTGGAGATGCCGGACAGGGACTTGTTTTCCTTATTTTGGGCATTCTGATGACTAAAAAGGTAATAAAGCTTGGCGGTTGGGAAAAATTTAACATTATATTTATTGCAATAGGTATAAGCAGTACCATAATGGGAATTCTTACTGGAGAATTTTTTGCTAACGGTGAAATTCTCCGTCCTCTGTCGCGTTTTATTACTGGGCTGTTCGGCACTCCGCGTGATGAAATTCTTCCTATGATGCCTTCCAGCGATCCTTCTTCCATAAAGAGAATGTTCCTGTTTTTCGGTTTTACTGTTGGCGTAGGTTTTATTATCAACACTACAGGGCTTATAGTAAACATACTCAATCAGTTCTCATTAAAGCGTCTTGGAAAGGCTTTGTTTGGAAAAACGGGTTTGAGTGGTGCAATCTTTTTCTGGTATGTAATTGCATTTGGCTTACGGGTTGCATTCTTGCATCATGTACCGAATGTTATAGACTGGATTATTATTGCGGCAACCCTTTTGATGACTGCTTTCTGTGAGCCATTGGAGCGTTTTGTTGAGCATGAAAGCCCTATATTCGAAAATGGTGTGTTTGCGGCAGTTATCGGGGCTCTTGTTGAAGTGATTGAAGTGTTTTCTTCATACCTTTCAAATACGGTCAGTTTCCTTCGCGTTGGTGCGTTTGCACTTGCTCATGCGGTACTTGGATTTATAATTGAAATGCTGGTTGAGGCAACTCCTTCTGTGGGAGGCCTCTTGGTTTGCATAATAGGAAATGCGATTGTGGTTGTGCTGGAAGGCATGATTGTTTGTATTCAGGTTGTCCGTCTGCAGTATTATGAATTTTTCAGTAAATTCTTTACTGAGACAGGACGTGAGTTTAGTCCGTTCTCCATTACTTATGGAGCAATGGCAAAATAAGGTAATATTGCCGCAAAGTCGGCATGTTATAAATCTTATAGATTTTAATCATGATGAGGTGTTCTTATGAATAAGAAATTCTTGGTTGCACTGGTTTTGATGGTTGCAGTAACTTTGGCAGGCGCTTTTGCACAGAAGTCATCTTCTTCTCATAATGAGGAGCAGGCAGTTGAGCAGACTTCTGGAGGTCTTGGTTCTTCCGTAAAGTATATTGCTGCTGCTCTTGCTGTAGGCATTGGCTGTATTGGAGGTGGCGCAGCCGTTGGAAAGATTGGTGCTGCTGCTATGGGTGCCATGAGTGAAAATGCAGAACTTTCGGGAAAGGCTCTTCCTTTTGTAGGTCTTGCGGAAGGTATCTGTCTGTGGGGATTCCTTGTTGCGTTGTTCATTATATTGATGTAATTACTAATGGAATATTTTGTAATTGGAGAACGAGAGCTTGTCCTTGGCTTTATGCTTGTAGGCGTAAAAGGCAGTGCTGTTTCTAATAGGCAGGAAGCTCTTGATTCCTTTTTGAGGATGACGGGGCAGGACAATTCTGTTAGCAGAATGTCTGCCGAGGACAGACCTAAAGTTCTCATTCTTACAGAAGATGTTGCAGACATGCTGTCGGATGAATTGAAATCCTGGCAGATGAAAGGCAATGCACCTCTTATAGTGGAAATTCCTGGCTTGCAGGGGCATATACAGGGAAGAAAAACTCTTTCTGATGCTATCCGAGAGGCAATAGGAATTCAAGTTTAATGGAAATTTGATTTATGGAAGAATTACGTTCTACAGATGCTCTTGATAATGAAATTCGCAATGATGCCCGAAGAAAAGCTGAGCAGATTTTAGCAAGGGCTGAAGAAACGGCCCGTTCTCTTATTGATAATGTAAAGCAGAAAGTTCAAGAAGAAGAGAATTTGGCTCAGAAAAATAGTGATGAAAGGCTTGCTATTTATAAAAAGAATAAAGAAGCTTCTTTGCCTTTGGAAAAGCAGAGGTATCTTGTACTGAACATCCATAATGCAGTAATAGACGCAATGAATGAATATTTTGACGGTCTTAAAGAGGCTGAGCGTCTGGATGTAATTCGTATTCTTGTTGAACGTTCCAAAGATTTGCTTGCAGGTAAGACTTTTGATGCTGTTATAATAGGCTTTAAGAAGACGACTGCTGACAGAATGTTGAAAAAGGTACTCGGAAAGTCTTATGCTTCCAGTAGTACAGGCGAAGCTTTCCTTATTGCTGATGAAGCCGTAAAGGGGTTTAACAGAAGGGAAGGCATAATTTTGAAATCTGATGACGGCAGCATGGTATGCCGTTTTACACTTGACGAGAAAATAAAAGAAATCCTTGATAAATATAGCCGCGAACTGGCAGAAACTCTTTTTTGCGGGAGGATTCCGGAATGATTACTGGAAGAATAACGCGCATTTCTGGACCTATTGTGTATGCAGAAGGGCTTGAAAAATGCGGTCTGTATGATGTTGTTGATGTTGGAAATAAAAAGCTTATAGGTGAAATCATCCGTCAGGATAAAGGTCGCGCTACAATAGAAGTTTATGAAGACGATAGCGGTATGCAGGTTGGCGAGGAAGTTGTCAGTAGTGGTCGTCCTTTATCATTGAAGCTTGGACCAGGGCTTGTCGGAACTATTTACGATGGCATTCAGCGTCCTTTGCGCGAGATGTTTGAAACAGGAGGTTCTTTTCTTTTGCCTGGACAGAGGACTGAGCCTATTGATCCTGAAAAAAAATGGGACTTTACTCCAACTGTCGAAGTTGGAGCTGCTATAGAACCTGGGGCTGTACTTGGAACTGTTCAGGAAACAGGTTCAATCCTTCATAAAATAATGGTTCCTCCTTCAATAAAGGGAAAGACTCTGAAGACTTTTGCTGGTGCAGGTTCTTATACGGTTGATGATGTTATTGCTACAACAGAGCTGGATGAAGAAATAAAAATGTCTCAGTACTGGCCTTTGCGAAAACCTCGTCCTTTTACCCAAAAGATGGAAGTGTCTCAGCCATTGCTTACAGGTCAGAGAGTTATTGATGTTTTCTTTCCTTTGAGTAAGGGCGGCACGGCTGCCATTCCAGGGGGATTTGGAACTGGCAAGACTATGACACAGCATGCCGTCGCAAAGTGGTGCGATGCAGATTTGATTGTATATATTGGATGCGGTGAGCGCGGTAATGAAATGACTGACGTTCTTACTGATTTTCCTAAACTGATAGACCCTCGTAACGGACGCTCTTTGATGGAACGTACGATTTTGATTGCAAATACATCAAACATGCCTGTTGCAGCTCGTGAAGTTTCTCTGTATGCGGGCATTACTCTTGCAGAATATTACCGCGACATGGGAATGCACGTTGCAATCATGGCAGATTCCACAAGCCGATGGGCAGAAGCTTTGCGCGAGCTTTCTGGCCGTATGGAAGAAATGCCTGCAGAAGAAGGTTTCCCTGCATATCTTCCTACACGTCTTGCAGAATTTTATGAAAGGGCAGGTCATGTTATAAGTCTGTGTGGTCAGGAAGGTTCTGTTTCTGTAATTGGAGCTGTTTCTCCTCCTGGCGGTGACTTTTCAGAGCCTGTTACCCAGCATACAAAACGGTTTATCCGCTGTTTCTGGGCTTTGAACCGTGAATTGGCAAATGCACGTCATTATCCTGCAATTGGTTGGATTGACTCATATTCTGAATATGCAGATGAAGTTGAAGACTGGTGGAATAAGTTTGATCCACGATGGGCTACAATCCGCATCAAGGCTTTGGATTTGCTTAAGCGTGAGCAGCGTCTGGAACAGATTGTACGTCTGATTGGTGCTGATGCCTTGCCGGAAACTGACAGGCTTGTTCTGATTGTCTGCGAAATGATAAAGAATGGATTTTTGCAGCAGAATGCTTTTGATGATGTTGACCAGTATTCTGTTCCTGAAAAACAGATTCGCCTGCTCCTTCTCATAATGACATTTTATGATAAGGCTGTTGAAGCTGTAAAAATCGGTGTACCTCTTCTGAAGATAAGCGAGCTTCCTGTTCAGAGTGAAATTGTACGTATAAAGTCTGTTGTTCCTAATGATAAGCTTGATGATTTAACGGTCATTGCAAATCATCTTGAAGATCAGATGGCAGAACTGGTGCGGATGTACCGCAAGGATGCTGTAGTATGAAAGGTTTAGAATATAAAGGTCTTCTGCAAGTAGATGGACCTATCGTTGTCGTAAAGCGTACGCCCGCATCTTTTTATGATGAGGTTGTTTATGTACGCGATAAAAACGGAGAAAAGAAAACTGGCCGTATAATTCATATAAACGAAGAACATGCTGTTGTTCAGGTTTTCGGAAGTACTACAGGTCTTGACCTTGATGATGTTTCCATTGAATTTTTGGATGAACCGATGGAACTTCGTGTTGGAAAAGGTCTTTTGGGACGTATCTTTAATGGCCTTGGAGAGCCTGTTGACGGATATCCTGAAATTATTTCAAGCAAAAAGGTTAATGTAAACGGCAACCCTATTAATCCTTATGCACGTGTATATCCGAGGGATTTCATTCAAACTGGCATTTCTTCTATAGATGGCATGAACACTCTTATTCGTGGTCAGAAACTTCCTATTTTTTCTGGAAACGGTTTGCCACACAATAAGCTTGCCGCTCAGATTATCCGTCAGGCGAAAATTTTGAACTCAGACGAAGACTTTGTTATGGTCTTTGCCGGAATGGGCATTAAATATGATGTTTCCCAGTTCTTCAAAAATACTTTCGAGGAAAGCGGTGTTTTGTCTAAGGTTGTAATGTTCCAGAGTCTTGCAGATGCTCCTTCTATTGAACGTATAATTACTCCTCGCTGTGCCCTTACTGCTGCAGAGTACCTTGCTTTTGAATGTAACATGCATGTTCTTGTTGTTATGACTGATATGACAAA
The DNA here is from genome assembly GCA_947167345.1 of uncultured Treponema sp. Taxonomy (GTDB): domain Bacteria; phylum Spirochaetota; class Spirochaetia; order Treponematales; family Treponemataceae; genus Treponema_D. The sequence goes on along the minus strand of CAMVHR010000014.1, from coordinate 46,561 downwards.
CTACTGTGAGGCCTTGCGTGAAATAAGTACAACGCGTGGAGAAGTTCCTGGACGAAAAGGTTATCCTGGATATCTGTATTCTAATCTGGCAGAGCTTTATGAGCGTGCGGGAAAGATACAGGGAAGTACAGGTTCTATTACTCAGATTCCTATTCTTACAATGCCTAATGATGACATCAGCCATCCTATTCCTGACTTGACAGGATACATTACAGAAGGACAGATCGTTCTTGACAGGGAAATGTCTCAGAAAGGAATGTATCCTCCTGTTTCTGGTTTGCCAAGTCTTAGCCGTTTGATGAAAGACGGTATTGGTAAAGGCATGACACGCGAGGATCATGCTGCTGTTTCAAGCCAGTTGTTTGCTTCTTACAGTAAGGTAAAGACTATTCGAAATCTTGCTTCCATTATAGGTGAAGAGGAACTTTCTGATCTTGATAAGTTGTATCTTAAGTTTGGACGTGAACTGGAAGAAAAGTTCTTTACTCAGGGAGAATATGAAAACCGCTCTATAGAAGAAACTCTTGATTTGGGATGGAAAATACTCAGTATTCTTCCTAGAACAGAGTTGTACAGAATAAAAGATGATCTTTTGGATGCATATCTTCCAAAAACTGAAGCTTAGGGAACTGTAGTTTTATGGCAAAACTGAATATTGCTCCGACAAAGTCGAATCTCCTGGCAATAAAAGAGCAGCTTGCTGTCAGTACGGAAGGCTATGATTTGCTTGAGCAGAAAAGGGAAATCCTTGTCATGGAGCTTATGCGAATGGTTGATCGAGTAAAGCTCCTTGAAGCTGATGTTGACAAATGCATTGACAGAGCCTACCCGGCATTGAAGAACATGCTTATGACCGTTGGCGGTGATCGGGTTGAGCGTATTGCCCATTCTGTAGAATATTCGTTTAATATTAAAAAGAAGCCTGTCGTCATTGGTGGCATGGGGTTTACGACTATTGATGTTGAATTGCCCAAGAAGGAGCTTTTTTCTTCTTTTTTAGGCACGTTTCCTGACAGTGATGAAGTTATGGCTCGGTTTTTTGAGCTTCTTACGCTTTTGACTCAGCTTGCAAGCATACGCACAATAGTCTGGCGACTTGCAATGGAAGTAAAAAAGACTCAGCGCAGGGTTAATGCTCTTGATAAAATGGTTATTCCTCAATCTAAGGAAACTGTAAAATATATAGAAAGTGTTCTAGAAGAAAGGGAACGTGACAATGTTTTTGTATTAAAATCCTTAAAAAATAGACAGGGCAGCTGATGATAAAATCTCTTTTTCAAAAAGTTGTTGTGGCGTATAATGGCTCGAAATCTTCTCTTCATGCTGTTATGTATGCTGTGTTGATGGCAAAATGTTATAAATGCCATGTAAAGGTTGTTAGTGTTGTTGATACGGCTACCATAAAGCAACTTATGCTTACGAAATTTGTAATAGAAGATGAGGGCAGGCACTTTTCGGAAAGCCTTGAATCTGATGCAAAGCGAAATCTTGATTTTGCCCTTGGGCTTGCTAAGTCTAAGGGGGTTAAGATTGAGACGGAAATGCGTAAAGGTTCTGTCTGGTCTGAAATTATTGCCTGTGCTGATGATTTTAAAGCCGATTTAATTTTGCTAGGCGGTTCTGATAATTCAAATTCCCTGTCTACAGTAAATCATGATGTTGTAAGTATGCAGCAGAGTGAAATAATTGGAAGTGCCCATTGTTCCGTTTTAGTTGTTCGGCAGAATCATATAGACCAGTTATTTAAAATAGGGTAAAAATAATATTATAATTTTTTGTAATAATTTGTTTTTTTTTGGACATTTTCTTAAAAAAAGTTTATAGTTTAATTATGAGATTATTATTAGTAGAAGATGATGTTCGTTTATCACAATCACTGGTAGAGAGTTTCGAGAAAAATCATTATGGTGTTGATTCTGTTTTTACAGTTGCTGATGGATTGAAATATGCATCCAGCGATATTTATGATGCTGTGATCATTGATATTTCTTCCTCAGGAAATGAAAATGTTTCAATGCTAAAATCTTTAAGGGATAATAAGATTCAGGTTCCTATCATGATTCTGTCTTCTAAGAATGATCCGCATAGTATTGTAAATGCCCTTGACAGTGGAGCTGATGACTATGTAATAAAGAATGATTTTAATACCGATGTGCTTCTTGCACGAGTGCGTGCCCTTACACGTAGAAAAGGTGCAATAAAAGAAAATTCCGTTACATTTGGTGATTTGACACTCGATAAAAATAACTGCGAACTCCAGAAGGTTGGTGGGCAGGCATTGAAGCTTTCTTTGAAAGAACTGCAGATTATTGAACTTCTCTTTGAAAATCCTCATCAAGTAATAAAAAAAGAAAAGATTATTGAAAAGATTTGGGGCGAAGACAGCAACGCTGAATATAATAATGTTGAAGTTTATATTTCTTTCATACGTAAAAAAATGGAAGATTTACGAGTAAAAACAAGAATTCGTACTGCACGTGGTATAGGTTATTCTCTTGAAGATGCATTGTGATGAGAGTATAATCTTTTATCGTAAATGAAAACATTGAGAGGTTTAATATGTTGACTCGTAATGAAGGTTTTGCTAATTTAACGGCTGGATATCTTTTTCCGGAAGTTGCCAAGAGAAGAAAGGTTTATCAGGAAGCTCATCCGGATGCAAAAATAATAAGTCTTGGTATTGGAAATACAACAGAACCTATTACTCCACACATTGCAAAGGCTATGTCTGATTATGTACAAAAGCTTTCAACTAAAGAAGGTTACTCTGGATATGGAGATGAACAGGGGTTATCTGCTCTTCGTAAAAAGATAGCAGATGTGTTGTACAAGGATATGGCTTCTGAAGATGAAGTTTTTATTTCTGACGGTGCAAAATGTGATATTGCCAGAATACAGACTTTGTTTGGAAGAAATTCAAAAATTGCCGTTCAGGATCCGGCTTATCCTGTTTATGTTGACGGAAGTGTTATTGTCGGTGCGGCTGGTAAAGCTTCTTCTGAAGGTGGTTACGAAGGCGTTACTTATTTGCCTTGTACTGCAGAGAATGATTTTTTTCCTGATTTGTCTGTAATTAAGCCTGATACGTTGATTTATTTCTGTAGCCCTAATAATCCAACTGGTGTTGCAAGCACTCGTGAACAGCTTACCAAGCTTGTTGATTTTGCGCTTAAGAATGGATGCATTATTATTTATGATTCAGCATATTATTCTTTTATAAGGGATTCAAAACTGCCTCGTACTATTTATGAAATTCCTGGTGCAAGAAAGTGTGCGATAGAAATTAATTCATTTTCTAAGCTCGCAGGTTTTACAGGAATCCGTTTAGGATGGTCTGTTGTTCCTTCTGAACTAAAATTTGCAGATGGTACACCTGTAAAGCAGGATTGGAATCGTGTAATGACAACTCTCTTTAATGGTGCCAGCAATATTGCTCAGCAGGGGGGGCTTGCAGCCCTTGATGATGAAGGAATAAAAGAAACGACTGGGCTTGTAAATTACTATCTTGAAAATGCAAAATTGATGCAGAAGGCTTTGACAGGAAGTAATTTTGCAGATGCTGGTGTAAAGGTTTACTATACTGGCGATTCTCCTTATTTGTGGGTTTATTTTCCTAAATGGAAGAGTTGGGATATTTTTGATAAAATTCTTGATGAGTGCAATGTTGTTACTACACCTGGTAGCGGTTTTGGCCCATCTGGAGAAAGTTATCTTCGTTTCAGCTGCTTTGGACATCGTTCTGATGTGGAAGAGGCTTGTCGCCGCCTTTCGGGATTGAAACTTTAGACTTTCGGGTAACTCTGAAAACATAATCACCCGGTTTATGAAAGAGATTTCATTGACCGGGTGTTTTTTTTGTCTCTAGAATTGAGAGCGGAAGCCTAGCCTGTAGTCCATGCTGCTGAACCAGTTGTGATTGAATTTAAATAGTTGTGTACAGTTTATGGTAAGTGAAGAAGACAACTCTCCTCCAAAAAGAGGAAATTTTGCATATGGACTTATATAGAAGTTTCTTTTCCATGTGCCTTCATGTATTGCTTTTTTTATAGGCTGATCACTTAGAGTGAGTGTTGCATGCATTCCCATTGTGTAATTTAAATTTCCAAGATGGAAATAGCTTGTAGAAATGTTTGCGTTTATACCCATAGGATCTCTGATATATTCGTATGCACCTGTTTCAAGTTTGCTGTACGGTATGTTGAAGAATGTCAGTGCAAACGATAACTGTTTCAAGTTTACCCGCGGTTCAAACAAAAAGTAGAATTCATCCCAAGCCCTGTCTATGTCATTCTTTGGATTTTTTTTGCCTGGTGCAAGAATGACATCTGAAAAGCCTACTTGTGACAGAACTGATATTGGTTCTGCCGAATTGCCGATGAGAAAGTTGAATCCTCCATGAAAACTTGCTTCGCGGATTATAAGCACATAGTCGTCTAGCGTACCTTCTGTGCTGCCGGAAGAAAATCCTACCCCACTGGATGCATCAAAAATAAACATGGGAAAGGCACCTGCAATTCTGATGTCCATATTTAATGAACGCTGGTTGTGATAGTCATCAAAATCTTTATAAAGATATGCGCCAAAAGCTATTGGTTGCTCAAACCTCAGGATATATGATATGCCGCCGCCGTAAAAATGGTTTATTGAAGAACCGTTTATGCCCTGCCAAGTTTCTGTAAGGGGAGAAGAGATTTCTGATATTCCAAACTGGCGCTGTAAAAAAATGTCAGAACCTATAGGTTCGTATTCTCCATAAAAAATAGAAAAATAGTGAGTCAGTCGGGATGTACTGAGTTTGTATGTTCCTGAAAGTTCCTGCACTTTAAAAATAGATGAAGTTCCTTCTGGTGCCTTAAAGATGTCTCCTGCAAGAATGTCATTAGTCTTTATTGAGAATTCGCTGCGGAAAATAAGTGTGTCAAGGAAGTTTATCTGACCGCCGAAATATCCTGCAGAATAAAATGCCGGATCAAAATTTTTTGAATCAGAATTGCTCGTGAAATCTCCTATAAGGCCTGCGTGTCCTGTAAAATAGGGAGTTTCAATTGCATAAATGCTAATGAATGAAAATAAAGTTACGATAATAGAAGAAAGATACTTTTTCATGTAAATTTACATCCTCCTCTTTGACGTGTAGAACACCTCTGCTTATTTATCGGTGCATTTTCTTTTTGTCTTTAGATATATTTATATACTGCTATAAAATAAATTGAATCTGTAAAAAAAATTGATGTGATTTCATTTTTTTATCTTGACTTATATTTGTAACCGATTAAAATATATTGTATGAGTGATTATCTTGATCCTAATAACGAAGAACTTCTTCAAGACTTCTTTGCCGAAGCAGAACAGCAGGTAGAAAATCTTGAAAGCAATATTCTTGTCATTGAAAATGATCCTAACAATCATGACTCTATTGATGAAATCTTCCGTGCGGCTCATACTTTGAAAGGGGGATCCGCAACTGTTGAAATGACTGAGCTTTCAACATTTTGTCATGATGTAGAGGATTTGCTTGATGCTCTTCGTGGCGGAACGGCTTCTGTAACAGAACCTATTGTGGATGTTTTGCTTACATCAATCGATACAATTAAGGCAATGCTTGAGGCACGGAAAAACGGATCCGTCTATCAGGAAAATGTTTCCCCTCTTGTAGAGAAAATTCAGTCTTATATTCCTGCTAAGGGGGCTAAGAAAAAGCCTGCTGCCACTGCGGCTCCTGTTTCTGCTCCTGCCCCTGTCGCTAAAAAGCCTGCTGCACCAGCTCCTCAGCCTTCAGTTCCAGGCATGCCGCCTGTTCCTCCTCTTTCTGATTCTGATTACACAGAATTGAAGCAGGCTACTCCTGAAGGTCAAAAACTTTGGTCTGTTAATGTCACGTTTGATGAATCTAATCCAATGAACAGTGTCGGTGGCATTCAGGTGTTTGCAGCCCTTAAGGGTATAGGTGCGGTTCTAAAAACAATTCCAGATTTTGAATCTTTATATGAAGATACTTTCTATTCACAGGTAGTTTACTATATTGCGACGGATGCAAAGCAAGATGATATAGAAGATGCTGCATTCCTTGATGATGTGACACTGGCTGCTGATGCTCGTGAAGTTAAGGGCGCAAGCACTTTTGCACTGTCTGCATCTGAAGTTACTTCTGAAGCACCTGTTGCAGTTTCTGCTCCTGTTGCACCTGCACCAAAACCTGCCGCTTCAACTCCTGCTGCAAAGGTTACTCCTGTTGTTGAAGAGGTTTCAGCTCCTTCCGTTGCAGAAGAGCCTAAAGCCGAATCTCCTGCACAGGCCGCAAAGCCTGCAGCTGGAAATCAGCAGTCTCAGACTCATAAGGTAACTCAGACAGGTTCTATATTGCGTGTAGATTCTCGCCGTGTTGATATCTTGATGAATCTCGTCAGTGAGACTGTTATTACAAAGGCTGCGTTTAACCAGATCGGTTTGCATACTGCGGATCTTCAGGTTCAGTTGCAGACTCTTAACAGTAGTTTTAAGGAAAAGCAACATCATCTGTTTGAGGATGTTCCAAAATATATTGAAGATGTACAGAAAGGTGTTCCTGTAAAAGAAGTTCGTCAGAAACTTTCTGAAGAATACGGAAGTCTTTCAAACTGGTTTGATTCATTTGAAAATGACTTCAAACTTACATCAAGTAAACTTCGTTCTTCAACTCAGAATTTGGGTCGAATTGCCAGTGAGTTGCAGGAAGGCGTCATGAAAATACGAATGGTTCCTATTGGAACTATTTTCAATAGGTTCCCTCGTGTTGTTCGTGATTTAAGCCGTGATTTGGGACGTAAAGTTAATCTGGTTATAGAAGGTGAAGAAACCGAACTTGATAAGACTGTTGTTGATGATTTGCTTGATCCAATCATGCATTGTGTCAGAAATTCTGTTGACCACGGCATTGAAATGCCGGAAGAGCGTGTAAAGTTTGGAAAGGATGAAACTGGAACCTTAACTCTCCGTGCTGCTAATGAAGGTAATATGATTATTATCGACATTATTGATGACGGTGAGGGTATTGATGTTGATAAAGTCCGACAGAAGGCAATAAATAAGGGACTGATTAGTCCTAATAAAGTTTTGTCTAATCAGGAAGCATATAATCTTATTTTTATGCCAGGATTTTCAACAAGCGATAAAATCAGTAATGTTTCTGGTCGTGGTGTTGGACTTGATGTTGTTAAGACAATGGTTGAAAAACTTAAAGGTTCGATAAGCATTGTTAGTGAACGCCATAAAGGTTCTAAATTTAGTATTAGGCTGCCATTGACTTTGGCTATTATTCAGGGTCTTTTGGTTCGCGTCGGAAAAGAAGTTTACTCAATTCCTATTGCAAATGTAATTGAAAGCCAGCGAGTCAAAAAAAGCAGCATTAATACAATTGACAGCTATGAAGTTTTAAATGTCCGTAATGAAGTTATTTCAATTCTTCGCTTGAACAGACTGTTTAACATTAAAGATACGTCTAAGAATGATTATTGCTTTATTGTAATTGTAGGTTCTCAGGAAAAGAAAATTGGCGTTATGGTTGACGCTTTGGTAGGCGAAGAAGATGTTGTAATTAAGCCGTTGCGTGATCAGTTTACTGCATCTCCAGGAATTGCCGGTGCTTCAATATTGGGTGATGGTTCTGTTTCTCTTATTATTGATGTAAGTCAGTTATTGGAACTTGGTGTAAAGCAGGAACTTGATGCACAGCAGCTTCGTGAAGAAGAAGCAATAAGAAGAGGGTAAGCCATGGCAACGATACAGGAAAGATTGAGTGCTTTTGCCAGTACGACAGAGGATGTTAGTAAGGCAACATTGAATACTGAAGAAAAAGCACGCAACAGTATTATTGATTATAGAATGGTAACTTTTTCTCTTGCAGGAAAAGATTATGCAATTGACATTCGAAAGGTAAAGGAAATTGTAAAGGCTGGTAATTTTACTTATGTTCCTAACAGTTTGCCTTTTGTATTGGGTGTATATAACCTTCGTGGTGAAATTATACCTATTATTGACCTTCGCCTGTTCTTTAATATTGATGTTCCTCCACATGATGACAATAAGATGGAAAATATGCTTGTTGTTACTGTTGGAGAGCAGATGTTTGGTGTTGTCGTTGATGCAATTGACAATGTTGTTGGAATTCAGCAGAGTACGATTCAGCCTCCGCATCCTCTTTTTGGTGATATAAATATTAAATATATTTATGGTGTAGCTGAAGCAGAAAAACATCTGTATATTCTTCTTGATATTGATACAATTTTTGGTGTAAGGACACCAGAAGAAGAAGAAAAACTTGCTGAAACTGCAAAAATTCAAATGGAGAGAAGAAAGTCTCTTGCTGCGGAATCTTCTTCTGATTCAAAAGATTTCGCTCCTGTACAGCCTCTTGATGAACCTGTTACAGATGAAGATTTGAAGTTTATTACAGAATCCTTGCTGAATCAGAAAAAATTCTGTGTAAATGCTATAACGAAAGATTGGGTAAATAAGCGTTATTCAGAATGGAAAAAGCAGAGGGGGGCAGATAAAACTCAGATTCAGAATGATGCGGATGCTGATGCTTTCTTGAAGCCGTTCTATTCTCGTTGCAACTGTGCATGGTGGGATGAAGGGTATTCTAATGAAGTGTTGAAGGCATTGCCTGATAACAATGCAAGAAATATTGTTGTTTGGAATGCGGGTTGTAATAAAGGTTTTGAATCGTATTCTCTTGCTTGTATTTTGAAAAAGAAATATCCGTCTGCAAATATTCGTATCTATGCGCATGATATTGATTTGCTTAATGTATCAAATGCTCCTTTGCTGACTCTTTCTGAAGAGGCAAGTAGGGACTGGTATCAGCCATATCTGACTCGTACTGTTTCTGGAGATTATACTTTCAGCAAAGAAATAAAAGATTCTATTATGTTTGAATATCATGATTGTGTGAATACAAATAATCTTTCTGATATTGATATCATATTTGCAAGGGATCTTATATCATTCTTGCCAGAATCTTCACAGAAGACCATGCTGAATGAGTTTAAGGAACAGATGAAAGGTAATGGTGTCATTATTGTTGGTGATAATGAAGATATATCTGCAGCAGGTTTCAAGAAAAAAATGATTGGAAATGTTGCGGTTTATTCAAAATAATGGTATCTTTAAATAATAGAAACTTTCCAGGGGGAAATAATGAGAGTCGAATACATTAACCCATTTGTAGAAACTTCATATCGTGTGTTACAAGAAGTTTTAGGTGGTGCCGATGTAAAAAGAGGAGATCTTTATCTCAAATCGACAGCAATGCCTGTGATGGGTGTTGCAGCACTTGTCGGACTTGCCGGTGATGTTGAAGGACGTGTTCTCTTTGACATGACGTATGAAACTGCTTTGAATATTGCTTCTGTGATGAATGGGGAGAAGTTAGCTGATTTCGATGATTTGGCAAAGGCTACTATAAGTGAGTTGGCTAATATTATTACAGCTCAGGCTGTTACAAAGCTCCATGAGTTGGGTTTTAAATTTGACTTGACACCTCCAACTTTGTTTGCAGGTGAAAAAATGGAGATTGCTGCTCTTGGCAGGACAAACGAGAATGTAGAGGCATTGATTGTTCCTCTTATTACAGAATATGGTAAAATTGAGGTCAACGTCGCAATTCGCGAACGTGTATAATAAAGGAGTTACAATATGAAGACGAAAGATGATTTTCCTACAGTAAATGATCGTCCACCAGAGGGCTTAAAGGAAGATGGATCAAAATATCGCGTACTTGTTGTAGATGATTCTGTATTCGTTGCAAAGCAGTTGACACAGATTCTGTCAAGTGATGGTTATGAAATTGTTGCAACTGCTCAAGACGGAAAAGAAGGCGTTGACAAGTATAAGGAATTGTGTCCTAATATTGACTTAGTAACAATGGATATTACTATGCCTCGTTTGGATGGTATTTCTGCTCTTGAACAGATTATTGCTTTTGATAAGAATGCAAAGGTTGTTATGGTTAGTGCTTTGGGTAAGGAAGAACTTGTAAAGAAGTCTCTTCTTGCTGGTGCAAAGAACTATATTGTAAAACCATTGGATCGAAAAAAGGTTCTTGAAAGAATTAGTGCTTCATTGAAGTAGACAAAATGTCCCGTAAATTGTATACTGATTTACGGGTATTTATTTTAGCGCGACTAGCTCAGTTGGTTAGAGTACAAGCATGACACGCTTGGGGTCTTTGGTTCGATTCCAAAGCCGCGCAATTCTTTATAAATTAAAAAACTAGACTAAATTCTTTATAACCTGTATACTATTGATATGGGTGGAAGTACTAAGAAAAATCAGTCCTTATCTAAATCTGGTAATTCAAAAGTAGAAAAATCAAAAAAAACATCAACATCAAAAACTGCAAAAACTTCTGTAAAGGCTGTTGCTTCTAGAAAAGCTGGCAGTCCTAAAAAAGCTGTGTATGATGAATCTCAAATAAAACATCTGGATGCCCTTGAGCATATACGTCTTCGTTCTGGCATGTATATAGGTCGCCTTGGTGACGGTTCTAATCAGAATGATGGCATCTATATTTTGTTAAAAGAAGTCATTGATAATGCTGTTGATGAATTCATAATGGGATATGGCAAGCGTATTGATGTTGAGATTGAAAATTTTACGGTAAAAGTAAGGGATTATGGGCGAGGCATTCCTCTTGGTAAAGTGGTGGAATGTGTTAGTGAAATTAATACTGGTGCAAAATATAATGATGATGTTTTTCAATTTTCAGTTGGAATGAATGGTGTTGGTACAAAAGCCGTTAATGCTCTTTCTTCTTATTTTAGGGTTGTTTCAACAAGGGATGGAAAAGCTACAGAAGCAATTTTTGAAAAAGGCGTCTTAAAAAAGCAGCATACTGGTACTTTGAAAAATAAACAGCCAGATGGAACATATTTTGAGTTTGTTCCTGATGAAGAGATTTTTGGAAAATATTCGTTTAACATGGAATTTGTTGAACGACGCATGTGGAATTATGCATATCTTAATTCTGGGTTGACAGTAAGGTTAAACGGTCAGGATTTTTTTAGTGAAAATGGACTTTATGACTTGCTTTCTAAAGAAATCGAAGATACAGCCTTGTATCCGATTGGAAGTTATCAGGGGGATCATTTAAAATTTGCTTTTACACATACGAATGCCTATGGGGAAAATTATTTTTCTTTTGTGAATGGGCAATATACTGCTGACGGGGGAACTCATCTTTCTGCCTTTAAGGAAGGTTTTGTAAAGGGTATAAATGATTTTTATAATACTTCGTATAAAAGCGAAGACATTCGAGATGGAATTGCTGCTGCAGTTCTTGTAAAGGTCAAAGATCCTGTTTTTGAAAGCCAGACTAAAAATAAGCTTGGAAATACTGATATTAGGCAATGGATTGTTTCTGAAACTCAATCAGGGCTAAATGACTGGCTCCATAGAAATTCAGATGCGGCAAAAAAAATTCAGGAAAAAATACAGGCAAATGAAAAACTCCGCACAGAACTTAGTGCTGTAAAGTCAAAGGCTAAGGAAGCTGCAAAAAAAATCTGCATTCAAATTCCAAAATTGAAAGATTGCCGCTATCATGTACAGGATGGTACAAAAGGTCAAAATTCAATGATTTTCATTACAGAAGGAAACTCTGCTTCTGGAACAATGACTCATTCTAGAAATGCTGATTTTCAGGCGATATTTTCATTACGCGGTAAGCCTGAAAATATGTATGGTAAAAAGCAGGCAGAAATCTATAAAAATGATGAATTGTACCAGCTCATGATGGCATTGGGAATAGAAACAAGTGTTGAGAATCTTAAATATTCTAAGATAGTCATTGCTACTGATGCTGATAATGATGGTTTTCATATACGCAATCTGGTAATGACATTTTTTCTTGGGTATTTTGAGGAACTTGTAACAAGTGGACGCATTTACATTTTGGAAACGCCTCTTTTCCGTGTTCGTAATAAAAAAGAAAATATTTACTGTTATAGTGAAGATGAAAGGGATAAGGCTATAAAGAAACTTGGAGCAAGTGCAGAGACTTCTCGATTTAAAGGTTTGGGTGAAATAAATCCGAGTGAATTTAAGCAATTCATAGATCCTGCAACTATGCATCTGACTCCTGTTGAAATTAGTCAGCTAAAAGTTATTCCTCAGCTTTTAGCGTTTTATATGGGAAAGAACACTCCTGAACGCAGGCAGTTTATTGAAAAGCATCTGCTTTCGAATGCTGATATAGATGCATAATTTTTAGATATAAACTTAGGAAATAGAATGGCTTTTGTAAAAAATTTATTTGATAAGAATTTTATAGAATATGCAAGTTATGTAATTCGCGACAGGGCAATTCCTGATTTGGAAGATGGTCTAAAGCCTGTTCAAAGGCGCATCATGCATACTCTGTTTAAAATGGATGACGGTCGCTTTCAAAAAGTTGCAAATGTTGTCGGCGAATGTATGAAGTATCATCCTCATGGAGATGCTTCTATTGGTGCTGCACTTGTTGTTCTTGCGAATAAAGGAATTTTTATTGAGAGACAGGGAAACTTCGGTAACATGTTTACTGGAGATGAAGCTTCTGCTTCCCGTTACATTGAATGTCGTGTCAGACCTGTTGCTAAAGATTTTCTTGTAACTAATCCTGAGGTAACACATTACATTCCGAATTATGATGGTCGTAGTACAGAGCCAGAAGTTTATAGGGCAAAAATACCTGTCGCTCTTATAATTGGAGCGGAAGGTATTGCTGTTGGAATGAGTACTAAAATTCTGCCATATAATTTGAAAGAAGTTCTTGAGGCAGAGATTAAGGCTCTTAAAGGTGAGGATTTTCAGATATATCCCGATGTAGCTACAGGAGGTCTTATTGATGTCAGCAACTATAATGATGGCAATGGAAAGATTGTTTCAAGAGCAAAACTTGATTTAAGTGATGAGAAAAAAATCGTCATTACAGAACTTCCTGTTGATACAAATGCCCGTGAATTAAAAAATTCTATAGATGAGGCATTTAAATCAGGAAAATTAAAAATCAGTTCAATAAATGATTTTACTACTGATCACTGTCATATAGAAATAAAGCTTCCACGCGGGGTATATGCTTCTGAAGTTGAAAAGGCATTGTATGCTTATACTGATTGCGAAAAGTCCATTTCCTGCCAGATGCTTGTTATAAAAGACAACATGCCTGTCGCAATGACTGCAACAGAAATTATAAAATATTATGCAAAAAAATTAATAATTATCATAAAAGAAGAGCTTGAATTTGAAAAACGCCGGCTTACAGAAGAACTTCATCTTAGGACACTGGAATGTATTTTTATTGAAGAGCGAATTTATAAGAAGATAGAGCTGATGAAAACTGCAGAGGACGTAAACAAGGCCGTTAAAAAAGGTTTTGTACCGTTTAAGGCAGAACTTATTCGTGAAATTTCTGATGAAGATGTAGAACGTTTGCTAAAGATTCCAATCCGCAGAATTTCTTTGTTTGATATAAATAAAAATAAGGAGCAGGTATCTGCAATTAATAAGCAACTCAAGGACATTAATAAAAAACTAAAGCATCTTACTGACTGTGCAATAGACTATCTTTCAGAAATGTTAAAGAAGTTTTCCCCTGAAGAACTTGTTCGTCATACAAAGATTTCAAAATTCTCTGCGGTTGATGTAAAGCAGGTTGTAAAACGTGACAGTCCTTTGCGATATGATGACAAGGGCTATCTTGGAACAGGAGTTAATGGTGGTTCTGAAATTCTAAAGGTCACACCGTTTGACCGCATTTTCTTTATAAGGCATAGTGGAATTTATACGGTTTGTGATGTACCGGAAAAGCTGTTTGTTGATGCTGGCATGTGGTATTGTAATTATGCTGACAAAGACATTATTTCAGCCACATTATTTACTGCAATTTATCGTGATCCTAAGACAAAATTCTGTTTCATAAAAAGGTTCCGCGTTTCTGGATGGATTATGAACAGGGATTATATGATAGCCCCTGATGGTATGGAAATTCTTCACATAGATACACGGCAGACCTTTGCTTTTACCTTGAAATATGAAAAAAAGCCTCGAGTAAAGATTGTAAAGGAAGATTTTATTGCAGGTGATTTTGAAGAAAAAGGACTAAAAGCTAATGGTGTCAGACTTTCTTCAAGAGAAGTTGTTGAAATAAAAGTGGAGGATGCTGATACTCAGCAAAAATTATTTTAATATATGACAAAGCCAGATTATAAATTCATGCATGTGATTCTAAATCAATGCCTACGCCTGAATGCAGGTAAAGCAATGTTTTCAGTTTTTCTGTATTTTCTGATACAGTTTATCATAATGGGCATAGCTGTATCTCCTGCAGCTGTAAGTTCTTTATTTACAGTTATGCTGGCTCTTGCTTTTCTTGTCGGCATGAATATTTGTTCTGAAGTTTTACTATATGGGCTTTTTGTAATCATGGCACGCTTCATTGAAAAAAAGTATGTTACAATAGGTTTTTTATTTATAGGATTCAGAAAAAATCAGAAACCTGTTTTTAGATCTGCTATTGTTTTTACTGCAATCTATGCATCTGTTGTTGTTGTTCTTTCCATTGCATATTTTTTTTGTAAAAATTATTTTTCGGCACTGTATGAAAATTTAAGTCCTAGAACTGTGCTTTCATACGCTGCCATTATAGTTTTGTCCATTACGATGCTTGTTTCCATTCCTTTTTCGTTTGTTCGTCTGATTTTATATAAAAATAATGAAATAAAAGTATTGCAGGCCTTTAAAAAAAGCATGATGCTTATGAAAGGACGGTTCTTTCATTTTATAGGATTTGTTCTGTATGCATGTGGAAGATCTTTAATACAGGTCATAATCATACAGTTTGCCCTTATTGCATTTTCAGCTGGTTCCAATTCTAGCACTTCCATTTTATTGACTTTTCTAAGTATTGCAGGGGTTATGGCCCAGTACAGAACTCTGACGAGGCTTTTTGTTGCCATACCGATATACTATTATACATTGACTGGCGTGATCCATTCTCATAAGACTGAAGACTCCCAGCCTCCAGTTTCTTCCGAAAACGGAAACTGACTATGAATGTTTTGACGGAATATGCTGTTTCAGAACTGACAGTAAAAAATTCTCGTTTCATTGCAGAAGTGTATCCTGTTTCTTCTCAGGCTGAAGCCCGTGAAAAGCTTCATTCTGTCAAAATGCAGTATAAAGATGCTACTCATGTAGTTCATGCATTTATTGCAGGATTAAAAGCTGAAACTAGTGGAATGAGTGATGATGGCGAACCTTCCGGTACTGCAGGCAGACCTGTACTTGATGTCCTTAAGGGAAGTGGTATAACCAATATTCTTCTTACTGTAACTCGCTATTTTGGAGGTACTTTATTAGGAACTGGAGGATTGGTTCATGCATATTCTGACTCTGCAAAGCTGGTGCTTTCTGTTTGTAAAACTGAACCTTATGTAGAAAAAATAAAGATTTCATTTTCAGCGGATTATTCCCTTTATGAAGCTATAAAACGTAAGTGCGAGGGATTTCATTTTTCAGAAGTACAGGAAGAATACGCCTCAGATGTACATGTTGCGGGTTTTATATGGTCAGAAGAACTGGAAACTTTTAAATCTGTCATAAAAGATATAACCAAAGGAAAAACGGAGGTTTGTATAGAATCATGCATTTGATATTTATTCGTCACGGTGATCCTGATTATAAAAATGATAATCTTACAGAAAAGGGAAAAAGGGAAGCCGCTCTTTTAACGGAGCGCATTTTAAAATGGAAAGTTGATGATTTTTATGTCTCGCCGTATGGAAGGGCACAAGCTACCATAGCCCCTGCTTTGGAACGGCTTGGAAAAACAGCAGAAACTTTAGACTGGCTTCATGAATTTGATTTTAAGGTTTCTGATCCCCTGTCTAAAAAGGAACGAGGTGCGTGGGACTGGCTTCCTCGTACTTATTATGGAGAAAAAAAATACTTTAATCGCTGGGAATGGTTCAAGTCAAAAACTATGAAAAGTGGCAATATAGAAATGCATGCAGAAAAAGTGTGTTCGGGCTTTGACAGCATTCTTATGCAGTATGATTATACACGGTTAGAAAAGGATGTACCTATATACACCTGTTTTCCTCATCTTACTGATGAAGAAGCGGCAATTGATACTCATTTGAATGCAGAACAAAAGGATTTGGACAATAAGAATCTTGTATTTGTCTGTCATTTAGGTGTTATGTTTCTTATAATTTCTCATCTTACAGGACTTTCTCCCCTTCAATTATGGCAGGGCTTCTTTGTTGCGCCTACATCTGTTACGGTTCTAGGGGCAGAAGAAAGAGTTCCTGGGGAAGTTGTTTTTCGTGTGCAACAACTAGGGGATGTCCGCCATTTGATAGAACATGGGGAACCTGTCTCTGCTTCTGGATTTTATGGTAATGTCTTGAATTTATGATTGTTATTTTGCTTATTGATTTTGTGAGCTTGGCAATAAGCCAAGGTCAGTCTGACAATAAGTCAAAGTCAGTCTGACAAAATTCTTGCGTCTGATACTTTACAAATCCATTTTAGCTCCTTTATGGCTTTAGGCAAGGCCGTTCTAAGTAATTCTGTGGAATGATTATTTGGATTTAATGAAACTGCACTTTCCATAATATCTGTTGTAACTGGTGGCAGAATACCGAAAATTTTCATAATTTCGGCATCTGAATACTGTTTGTGTGCGAGTGGCGGATTATGTTCTTCAAGAATTTTTGCAGGATAAAACTTGCATGGTTTGAATACAGTCTTTTCATCTTTTCCCTTTGAGCCACATGCTCCAAAAAATCTGCATATAAAAGGTCTCCCTCCGTAAATCGTACAGTGATATTCTTTTTGTTCATCCCAAAATGGACAACCTTTGTTATTTGGAAAAGGAAATTTGCCATCAATTACATTATCAGCGACTTCTCTTTGGTTTTCCAAAAGCCAGGCCGCCATGAAAATACTTTCACACTCCAAAAGATCTGGCTCAAAATTTCTGCAGCATTCTCCGCATCCCTTGACACATGTAAATCCTGATTTTTCATACCATGACGCTTGTAGTTTTGCAATTTTAGAATAAAGTTTCTGCATTGATTTTAGAATTTCTTCTTTGTACGTTCCTTTCAATTCATTGATAATATTTTTCAGTTCGTTTTCATCAGCCTTCATAAAAAACTCGCTTTAAACAAAAAAAGACGCCCATTCCACCTGAAGACAATGGTGTCCTCAGATTGAATGAGCGTCTTTGCTCAAAATGATATAGTATTGTATGCTTTTGATTTTTTTGTGTCAATTATATTTGTATTTATTCTGCGGTACAAAAATAACTTGTTTCCTGAAAAAAACTGACTTACACTTAAAAGCATGGATAACAAGCTTTATTTTAATGATGGATGGCTTTATGCCCCTGAATTTTCAGAAGAGATGATTGAACCTTCATATACAGGTTCTTTTGAAGAAATAAGACTGCCACATACAGTTGCAGTCACTCCGTTTAATAATTTTTCAGTTTCTCGTTACGAAAAGCTTAGTCTGTACAGAAAAGAATTTGTAACAGATCCGTCATGGAACGGGAAAAAAGTTTTAGTGACTTTTGAAGGTGCTG
Source organism: uncultured Treponema sp. (assembly GCA_947167345.1). Taxonomy (GTDB): domain Bacteria; phylum Spirochaetota; class Spirochaetia; order Treponematales; family Treponemataceae; genus Treponema_D. The sequence goes on along the minus strand of CAMVHR010000014.1, from coordinate 28,950 downwards.
CCCATCGAAGCGAAGTTTTTATAAATGGAAAGTCTGTTTTTGTTCATCCGTGCGGATACACGGCATTTACTGTTGATTTGACGGAATATCTTTCACCTTCCTCTGAAAAAAATATACTTGCTGTAAAGCTTGACAGCCGTGAAAGCGTTAATCAACCCCCTTTTGGTTTTGTCATTGACTACATGACTTACGGTGGAATTTACCGCGATGTCTATCTTGAAGTAAAAAATCCTGTTTACATAAAAGATGTTTTTGTAAAGACTAATAAGAATCACTTTGCAACTGAAATAACACTTTCATGTGAGTGCAATTGCGAATATTCAATTCATCAGAAGGTGATAAGTGCTAGCTCTGATGATACTGTTTGTGCTGAAATTAATACAGGTGTTTCTTCTTCAAAAATTCTGACAGAAGCTGGAGCTCAGCCTGTTTCTGCATGGGAACTTGATAATCCTGCATTGTATAATCTTGTTACAGACCTTGTTGACGGTTCTGGAACTGTTGTAGATACTAAAATTGTCCGCTTCGGATTCAGGGACATCCGTTTTGATAATACCGGATTTTACCTGAATGGTAAGAAAATAAAGATTCGGGGACTAAACCGTCATCAAAGTTATCCTTATGTAGGATATGCAATGCCTAAAAACATGCAGAGAGAAGATGCTGATATCCTTAAATTTGAGCTTGGACTTAATGAAGTTAGAACCTCTCATTATCCTCAAAGCCATTATTTCATTGATCGTTGTGATGAAATAGGTCTCCTTGTTTTTACAGAAATTCCTGGATGGCAGCATATAGGTGGATCAGAATGGAAAGACATTGCCGTGCAGAATGTTCGTGACATGGTAAAACAGTACCGCAATCATCCTTCAATTTTTCTGTGGGGAGTCCGCATTAATGAAAGCATGGACGATGATGAATTCTATGAGCGCACGAATAGTGTATGTCGGGAACTTGATCCTACAAGACCTACAGGTGGTGTCCGCTGTATAAAGCATTCGCATCTGCTTGAAGATGTGTATACTTATAATGATTTTGTTCATTTTGGAACAAACGAAGGGCTGACTCAGAAAAAAAACGTTACGGATACGGATAAGGGATATATGGTTACTGAGTACAACGGACACATGTATCCTACCAAAACATTTGATGATGAGATTCATCGTACTGAACATGCAGTCCGACATGCTACTGTACTTGATGCGTCTGCTGGCATGGATAATCTTGCCGGAACAAGCGGATGGTGTGCTTTTGACTATAATACGCACAGGGATTTTGGTAGCGGCGATAAGATTTGTTATCATGGTGTAATGGACATGTTCCGAAACCCTAAGCTTGCAGCCTATGTTTATCAGAGCCAGGAAGAGCCGTCTGTAACAGGGGATGTTCTTTTTGTAAATTCAAGCCTTGACATTGGGGAATACCCAGCTGGGGCAATTGGTCAAATTTGGATTTATACAAATGCTGACAGTGTAAAATTCTATGAAAACGGAGTATTTATTAAGGAATATTCTAAAAAAGATTCTCCGTATAAGAATCTTGCACATGGCCCTATTCTTGTTGATGATTTTATAGGAAACCGCCTTGCAGATGAAGACGGTCTTGATGAAGGCTGTGCTAAAGATGTAAAGGAATTCCTCATGATTTTGCGGAAATATGCCGGAAATTTTGAACGACTTACTTCAAAAGAAAAAGCTCTTGCCTCAAAAATAACTAGTGTCCATAAAATTGATGAAAACAGGCTCAAAAGCCTTTTCGGAAAGTATGTAGCAGGATGGGGAGGAGCAATAATACAGCATAAATTCGAGGCAATAAGGGATGGAAAGGTTGTAAAGACCCTTGTAAGGATTCCTTCTGAAGAAGTTTGTGTAAAGGCTGTTGTTATGAGAGATACTCTTATAGAAGATAATTCCTATGATGTTGCTTCTGTAAGGCTGTCTGTTGTTGACCAAAATGGAAACGTTCAGCCGTATTGTCAGGAAGCTGTAGTGTTGACATGTGAAGGTGATATAGAGCTTATAGGTCCTTCTGCGGTTTCTTTAAAAGGCGGTTTTGCTGGAACTTATGTAAAATCTGTTGGAAAAGAAGGTTCTGGGGCATTAAAAGTAACTGACTGGATGGGAAATTCTATAAAGATTCCATTTACTGTAAAGAAAATATAGAAGATAGTATTTTAGAATGAATGGGTTTGATTTCTTGACATGAAGCGCTTTATTTCATGTCAAGATTTTAATCCTTGCAATCTGGATTAATTTTGAACCATTCATCCCATGCCGAATCAACCTGATGGCAATATTCAAGTTTCTGCTCGTCTGAAATGAATGCCGCTGTAAATCCATTTTTTATAACCTGTTTTATTTCGTCCAGCGAAAACTTAAGTCCCTTATATACTCTCCAGTATTCATCAATTAATGAGACCTTAAAGAATGTAGGGTCATCTGTATTAATCATTATGTGAACACCTGCATCATAAAGCTTTTTTGCAGGATGTTGCTGTATTTTTGTTATATATTTCTTGATAAATGTATTACTGGTAGGACATAACTCGGCAGGGATTTTCTTTTCTGCAAGTTCTTTTATGCAATTGTCATCGTATCCTGCTGTCAAGGCATGACCAATTCTTTCTGCATGAAGGATATTTATTGAATCTGTTATTGAAAAACTAAGGCATGTTTCGCCTGCATGTGTTACGCGGTGCAATCCTGCCTGTTCTGCCTGTAGAAAAACACTTTCAAAATCTTTTGCAGGACCTTTTTCTTCGTCTCCGCCAAGTCCTATGCCTATAATGTATGGATTTTTTTCTTCAAGCACATAATTAAGGTTCTGCTGCGCATTTTCCACCCCGAAAGATCGGCTTACATCAACAATTATGCGTATTGTAGCACCTGTTTGTTGCTGTATCATTTCTACACCTTCTGTAAGAAGGTGTGATAATTCCTTAAATGAGAATCCTTTTTTGATGTGTGAAGTAGGGCTAAAAAAAGTCTCACAATATGTGATATTATTTTTTTTAAGATAAGTTGAAAGGTCTGCAAAAGTATAACGTAAATCTTCAGCTTTTTTAAACATATTCTGAATGGAGATAAAAGAGTCCAAGAAGCCTGGCAAATCATTATAATCAAACAACTTATTTAATTCTGCAACAGGCATGGTCGTGCCTTTATATTTTTTATATAGCTTTTTAATTGTACCTCTGCTTATGGCAGCCTCTTCATGAATGTGAAGCTCTGCCTTTGGTACATATTTTAAAAGGCTGTAAAAGTCTTTTGCATTCATAAAAGAAATTATAACATATAGTCTGATAAAAAAAAAGCTATATTTTAAGTCTTTACAAAAGTTTCTGACTGCAAAATCTATTCTTGACAGGCGAAAAAAGTTATTATAATCTTAATAAAGGAGCATTTTAGTTATATGTCTAAGCGAATATATATTGGTAATTTGAGTTATTCTACAAAAGAAGAATCCTTGAGCAATTATTTTTCATCTTACGGTAATGTATTGTCATCTGTTATAATTAAAGATAAATTTACGGAACAGTCAAAAGGTTTTGGCTTTGTTGAAATGGAAGATGATTCTGCTGCGCAAAGGGCGATTGCAGAACTAAATGGACGAGAAATCGACGGACGCAAGGTTCGTGTCAGTTTTGCTGAGGAAAAGCCTCGCCCTTCAAGAAGCCTACGCGTATGAGTTTTCTGCCACAGGAATTCAGAGATTTTATAGCCCCAAATGCAGACAGATGCAGTATAATTTGTACTTATCTTAAAAATAATGGTGTTGATTCTGCCATTGCTGCAATTGACGGTAAAAATCATATTCTTGTGCAGTTTGGTTCTCAGGCGTATAATCCTCAGTTCAGGATAAAGACAGTTATAGCACATTATGACCGAGTAGAAGGCAGTCCTGGTGCTAATGATAATAGTGCTGCTGTCTGGCAGATAATGAACTGGGCAATAGAATTAAAAAATTACCATTCTTTTCATAATGTAAGGATTTTTTTTACAGATGGAGAGGAATTGGGCTGGAATACGGGTGTCAGCGAGCAGGGTGCATACGGTATTGCAAGTGTTTTTCGCCGTCTTGGTATTACTAATGATGATGTGTATGTATTTGATGCATGCGGAAGGGGCGAAGTGCCTGTCCTTGCAAGAACTATCTTGCCATCTGGTGCAGGAAAACAGTTTGTTTCTAGTTTTACTGATTTATATGAACGTACTCAGGATTTATTGCGTCGTTCCTGTCCTGGGCGATGGATGAGTCTTCCTGTGCCATATAGTGATAATGCTTCTTTTCTTGCTTGTGGAATTCCTGCGGTTGCTGTTACAATGCTTCCTGCTGATGAAGCATCTTTGTACGCCCGTGAATTGAATAAGCATAAAAATCTCGTAGATGCCGTCATGAATCGTGAATCTTCTAAAAAAGAACGGATGTCAGGACATCAGACTGACTATTCGTATAAGGAGAGAATGCCTAGAACATGGAGGCTGTTTCATACTCCGCAAGATAACGAAGACTCCCTTTCTTCAGAGAGTTTCCGTATCATGCACAATATTCTTGTTACGCTTGCAGAGTTAAAATCAATGTAATGCATTCAGATTTGATGCCGCCTGCTGTATTTGGTTTGCAGTATTGCTTATGTCTTTTGTAGAGACTGTAAAACTTCTAATGCTGCTGCTAATCTGATTTAATGTAATGACAATCTGACTGAATGCCGATGCCTGCTGTGATACAGTACTGCTTATGTCAGATGTCTTGTTTGCAGTTTCATCTGTAGAAAACTGTATGTTGTGGAAATGTGTTTCCAGTTTCTGTGCAATATTGTGTTCTTCCTGAATAAAGTTTGTTGCCGTATTCGCAATTTCGGTAAGTGTCTGTGTTGCTTTCTGAATGTTGTCAGTATGAGTCTTTATGTCCATGATGCAGTCTACGATGCTGTTTGCCAATCGTCGTATTTCTGATGCAATGATGTGGAAATTTTTTCCCTTTGCTCCTGCACCTACTGCCTCAAGTTCTGCATTAAAGGCTATGATTCTCGTCTGTTCTGCAATATCATTAATGATGTTAATGATGTTTTCTATCATTGATATGTGGTCTGCAAGATTCTTTATGCCGTTAAGAATGGAATTGTTTGAATTTTCTATGATGTCCATCTGATTTATGTTCTGTCTCATAACGTCAAAACCCACAGAAACTTCTTTATTTGCAGAGTCAATGGCACTTGAAATGTTTGAAAGCTTTAAATCAATGTTTTTGAGGGCTGCATTTGTATCTTCCATGGTTGCAGAAATTTCCTGAACATCTGAATTTTGCTCTGTTGATGTTGTTTCAAGCTCCCGTGCAATTCCAGTCAGGTTTTCTGTTGTTTTTAAAACTTCTTTTCCTATGCTCCGTGATTTTTTTATGAGGTTTGAATAGTCTTCAATTATTTCGTTTAGAACGTAGATGCTGTACTGCATTGAATCAAATATACTTGTGCGTATATACAGTCTGAGATTTCCCTGCTGAAGGACTTCTTCGATCGCCTCTGAAAGAGTATCGGTTGTGTTTTTTACCTTTTTATAAAATATGGTTGTAAGTATTATATAGATTATGATGTTTACAGTTGTTATGATTAAGATTCTTATAATCTGCATTTGCGGCATCAGAATTACTTCCAGACTGTTTCCGTTTTTAATAAGAATGTTAAAATACAGAATGATAAATGAAAAGAAGATTGGAACAAGAAGATAGAGTATGCAGCGAAGTGTTATGCCTATGCCAAAATGTTTTTTTTCTTCTATAAGTTCCTTGTCGATTCCCTGACTGACAAGTTCTTCACAATAACTTCTGCATACATTTTCTGTGTAGTTTGTAGTAATGAGGAATCCTATGTATGAACCGAATATACATGCTATGTATGTAATCTCTGCAATATGTTTGGTGATGTATACAAAAGGGATGCTTATGTAGCACACTATTGAAATAGAGGATGCGACTAAAAATGTAAAGAAAGTAAACAGCCCTTTTCTTAACGGAAAATGAGCAAGCGATATGAAAAGTCTTGTCCTTTGTTCTGTTGAAGTTTCTTTTGCATTCTGCCATTCTTCTATTTCTAAAGACAAACTCTTTGTAAGTATCATGTTCTCAATTGGAATTATAATAAGCAGTGTAATTATCATTATGACTAATTCTATGCTTATTACCCATTTTAAGTCCTGTATAGAAGAAGAAACAAAGAACATTGTGAAAAATGCCAGTAGAGTAAATGAAAGTACAGATGGAATGAATCCCTTTTCGCGTAATATTTGATTTAATGATACTGATTTATTCATTGTTACCTTCCTTTTCACCTTCGGCAGAAAGTGTTTTTAGCTTGTCAGAATTTGAGCGTAATATCGAGGATGTATCTGTAAGAGTTCTTGTTGAAGCTGAAAAGTTTTGTATTCCGCTGTTTATCTGCTGCAATGTAATGATGACTTGCTTGAATGAAACGTTTTCCTGTCCTATAAGGTCTTTTATCTCTGTCGAGGCGTTTGCATTTGTATTTGCAGAACGGCTTATGTTGCCGAAGTGTTGGTTAAGTGTTTTTGAAAGTTCCATTCCCTGCTGAATTTGATAAGTATTGTTCTGGGAGTCCTGAATGAGGATGTCTCTTGCGTTTTGAATTTGTATGATATAGTTTTTTATTTCATGTGTACTGTCCATGATTTTGTTTGCCAGACGACGGATTTCTGTCGCAACGTTGCGGAAGTTCTGTTCATCACCCTGAACTTTATTTGCTTCAAGTTCTGCATTGAAAGCTATAAGTTTTGTCTGGTCTGCAACTGCATTGATTATGTTTATGATGTCCCCAATTGATGTAACTTTGGAAGAAAGTTCTCTTATGCCTATTATGAGCTTGCTGTTTAATGTTGTCAGCTCTTCCATCTTTTTTAAGTTTTCCTGAAGGGCAGTGTAGCCTGATAAAACTTCCTGTGCAGTTTTTTCGGACAGGTCTGCAATGTTGCTTATGCTGTCTTCAATCTTTTTTGCAGGGGCATTCATTTCTTCCATTGTAGAAAGAATTTCCTTTGTTGCTGTTGACTGTTCTACAGCGGTTGCTTCGGTTTCATTTGAAATCGTTATGAGTGCATTTGCAAAATTACTTATTTCATTGCCTATGGATTCTGATGATTCAAGAATGGAAAGCATTCTTTTTAGAGTCTCGTTTGAAAGGTATTGGTTATATGCAATCTCATCATTCAGGTCTGTCTTGAAATAGTTTGTTTTAAATATGTTTGAGTTTTGAATCTTTTCCAAAGTCTGAAGCATTAGTTTTGTATTATGAATCATCTTGGTAAAAAATAGCATTATAAGGAATATTAGTATAATTATGTTTGCAATTGATGTTATTAGCATTCTTTGCAATATTGCTGTTTTTCCGGGGCGGAGTAATGAATTTGATAATGGCAGGCTGCTGGAAAGGGCTATTGTAGTAGAAATAATTATTGTCAGGATAAACGGTATTATAATATAGAAAATGCTTTGATTCCATAAACTCTGTCCGAATATTTTTTTATGGGCAATATATTTTTTGTTCATCCCTGCATTTATTATCTCTTGGGCGTAGGAATTGCAAATTTTCATTGTGTAACTGTAGGCAAACAGCCCTGCAAAATATGAACCACATGTCCATTCCAAAATAAGAATTGACAAAAGCTCCCGATTCATGTGATTTACAAATCGGAAAACAAAAAAGACCATAATGAATACAATTATGAAATAAATGCCTGTAAGGAATCCTGTGATGAACGGATATAGCATGAGCTGTTCAAGAAGCTTAGTTCTTTCCTGTTCATTAAGCAGCTTGCTTTTAAAATCTTCAAGACGGTTTGAAATCCTGTAGAATACAAGATGGGCTGCCAGGGGCTGTATGCACAATTGAATTACCAGATATGCCGGAACAATATATTTTAGCGACGGCATCCAAACTTTATGAGAAATTCTAGTTGAAAGTGCTGAATATGTAAAAATGACTATGGCCGAAAGAAAATCCATAATCATAGTTCTGATGATAATTTTCTTTTGAAATGTCATATTAATTCTCCTGCGTCAAGTTTTTCATAATGATTGATTCGTTCTGAAGGTTTGAAACCGTTGACGAAATTATTTTTGTTGAGTCTGTAAATTTTATCAGATTCTCGTTTATGAGCTGTAATGAATTGACAGAATGTTCAAGTATGTTTGTCTGACTATATATATCATTCTGTATGAGCTTTGAATTCAATGAGGTTTCTTTTGCTGATTTTTGTATGATATGGAATTTCTTTTCCAGTTCTTCAGAAATCTGAGACCCCTCCTTTATTTTATTCATGCAGTCCTGTCCTGTTTCAATAAGTTGTCTTGAGGCGTTTTCAATGTCATGTATTTTGTTCTTTATGTCTTTTGTCAGGTCAAGGGTATTGTCTGCAAGAAGTCTGATTTCTTTTGCAACGTTCTGGAATATCGTTGTCTTTTTGTCAATGTCGCTTGCTTCAAGTTCTGCATTAAAAGCAATGATTTTTGTTTGGGATGCAACACTGTTAATGAAATTTACAATGTCCTGAATCTTTGGAATCATGTTTGAAAGGTTCTGAATTCCATTTATTGTGGACATGCTTGCGTTTGTTATTTCTGTCATCATATTCTGATTCTGTTCAAGGTTTGAAAAGTTTGAATTTACATTGTATTCAGTCTTGTCTGCAACATTTATGACTTCGTCAACTTTTGACTGAATTATTTTTGAGTTGTCAAAAATATTTTTTATTGTAGAAGTAATTTCTTGCGTTGTTGCAGACTGTTCCATTGATGTTGACTGTGTTTGGTTTGCAATGAAGGACAGTCTGCCTGTGGATTCATTTATAATACTATTAAGGTCATTTGTTTTGTCAAGCAAGGTTTGGAATGTTACTATTGTTTTATTTAAAAGATACATTGAATATGATATTTCGTTAGAAAAATCATTTGGAAGCAGTTCTGTATTTTTTATTTTATTCTGTGAGATAGAATTCAGCGTTTCTGTCATCTGAATTGAATAAGATTTTATGCGGCTAAAAAAGAAATATGAGAAAATTGTAAGTACAATTATATTTGTAACTGCAATAGGAATGATTATGGACAGCTGATATCCCAATACAATTGCAATCATAAAGAACAGGCTACTGTTTATGATGGAGAACAGAACATAAATAGAAAACAGTTTAAAAAGTGATAGTCCAAAAAAATGATGTTTGTCTACAATAGAACTTACAAAGCCTGACTTTGAAAATTTAATTGTTGTTTGGGAACATATTTTTTGCATGTTATGAATTGTAACGGTAAAAGTTGTGTATGACAGGGATGTACAGATAAAAAAGAATTCTACTGATGATTTAAATGTCAGTCCCAAAAATGCATATTCAATTGTTGACATTGCGATTGTCTTACATATAAACAGCAGATAGATTTCAAGACCTTTGTAAAGAGGTATCCTCATGATTCTCTGAATGAGGTTCGTCTTTTCAAGATTGTCAAGTTCTGAATTTGTATAGCTGTATGCAATGTCATTTGATATTGTTCTTGTAATAAGTTTATGAAGAGGAAGTTCTATGATGAATTCTTCTATAAGTATTATGAAAATTGAAATGACTATTGCAGGAATAATAACAGGTCGTATTCCAGATGTAAAGAAAAGACCGTAAGAAAAAATTACTAAGTCTTCCAGAAGATTACACGGAATGCTGTTTATGAATGTTTCTGATTCAAAAGTCTTATTCATATTTAGCTCCCGTTTTTGAATTTGTATTGTACAGTTCATTTGCATTTTTAATCAGTTTTTCGGATGCCAATTGTATTAGCTTTGAGTTGTTTGCAAACTGGTCAAATCCACTGCTCATCTGAAGCAGGCTTGTGTTAATCTGTAGAAAGGCCTCATACTGCCTGTTTACAATATCCTGAATCGATGTTACGCTTTCAAGGGTAATGTCACTTGATGTCAGCATTGTTTTGAAATTTTCTTCGAGACTTGTGTAAAAATTGCTTCCGCTTCGAATTTGTTGAGTTCCGCCTTCACTTGTAATGATAAGGTTATCAGCTGTTTCCTGAATTGATTTTAGGCTTTCTTTTATTTCTTTAGCTGACGATTTTATTGTTGCTACAAGACGTCGTAATGAATATGCAATGATATGAAAATTCTGACCTTCTTCTTCTGCTGCATTTATTTTAAGCTCTGCATTAAAAGCTATCATTTTGTCTTTTTCTGCAAGAATTTCAATTTTCTTTATGACTTTCCATACATCTTCAATTTTTGAGTTAAGGTTTTTTATGCCGGTAATCGTCATGAGGTTTGCATTTGTAATGGTTGTCATTTTCTTTATTTCTTCCTGCAAAAGAACAATAGCTTCGTATATTGATGTTTGAGTATTTTCTGCTGACTCATGCACGGTTTTTACGTTATCAGTAATTTTTTTTGTAGATTCCTTTATGTTTTTTACATATTCAAGGTTGTCTTGAATTTTTCCATATTCAATGGCAGTTGTTGTTGCATTTTCTTTTGCCATTGATAAAAGGGCAGAAGTGTGATCCAGAATATTTCGGCCTGAAATGTTTGTATCTGAAACAAGATTCTGCCAGAACATAATAATTTCTTTTATCTGAAAAAGATTATATTCCAGCTCATATCCCAAATCTACAGGAAAAGATATGATTCCTTCTGTCCTGCTGCTTATTAAGTTTTCAAGTGCATGAACAGAGCTGTTGTTTGATTTGACGATATGCTGGTAAAACAAAAAGGAAATTAAAAAAGTGATTACAAAATTAAATAATACCATTTGAATTACAGATCCTGTAAGGCTTTGAATCTGCATTCCTTTATTTACTTCTTTTGCAATAAAGAATATTAGAATAACCGTTGAGATAATTGACGGCATTATTATATGAAAGAATATGCGCAGGTACAGATTGAGACCGTAAAACTTGTCCCTGTTAATGACAGTCTTATCTATTTCTTCTTTCATAAGTTCATTGACTTTTTTTGAACAGAGGCTTTCTGTGAAAATGTATGTAACTACAGCATTTATTGCCTGTGCAAAGAAAATGGATGCTGTAATAAACAATGCCAGTACAATATCACAGCGGAAATATAACAGGGTAATGAAAAAATGTATGACTATTGTCGTACAGCAGAAGTAAGAAGTGTGTAGGGCAAACTGAAAAGGCCTGTTCATAAGTTTTTTTATAAATGAAGTTCTTTCTTCTGCTGTAAGGTTTTTGTCTTTTTCTTTTGTAAGAAATTTTTTTATTTCTGTCAGCATCAACATTGCTGTTAGTGGCACTGTAATAAACTGAGACAGTACAAATAAAAGAATTGTTACTGATGTAAATTTTGCTGTCCAAATAGTTCCCTTCTGTGCATAAGGAATTTTGGCAAAATAAAATACATATATGCTTGCAACTGCAATAAATATTAGGTTTGGAAAAAACTCTATGTTTTTGAGTCTGGTTAGTAATCTATTATTGTCTATGCTGTAATAATCCTGTTTCATTGTAAACCTTTATTTTGTCGTCAGCGAAACTGCTCCGTCCCAATTGTCCGGCTTATTTGCCTGATATGCCGTACAACGTTCAAGAAGTCGTTTTGTAGCTATATTTGCAGGACAAATTTCTTCAGCTTTCTTGAAATAATCAACGGCTGTTGCAAAATTTCCAATTTCATATTGGTTTAATCCTTTTTTATAATTCTTCAAGAAGTCTTCCGGGTAAAGATCTTTGTCTTGTGTAATTGTATATATTCTTACTGACTTTGATTTACCCTTGACTTTTACATTGTCAATGTGATGTATAATGTGCGGAATGGAATCTTCTTCTGATTGAGGTTTTTCATTGTTCTGAGCGTCTTTTTCTAAAGTGTCAATATCCTTTTTGACTGAATCAGTAATGATGACAGAGACTCCATATAATTTTGTCAGCCCTTCAATTCTTGAAGCAAGATTTACGTCATCTCCAATAACTGTGTATTCTTTTTTGTCTTGGCTCCCTATGGAACCTGCAATAGGCTGTCCGTAATGAACTCCTATGCCTATGTTGAATTTTATGTTGCCCATATTAAGCTGAGATGTGTCTATTGTCTTTAGGGCTTCGATCATTTCAAGAGCAGCATTTGCAGCGCGGTTGCCATTATATATATAGCTTTCTGGTGCTCCAAAAAGAGCCATAATGGAATCACCCATGAATTTATCGATTGTACCTCCATGCTTGATAATTATCTGACCCATGGTTGTGAAATAATTGTTAAGAAAATCAACGATTGTTTCTGGACTGTTTTTTTCGCTTATTGCAGTAAAATCTCTTATGTCTGCAATAAGAATTGCAACTTGCCTTCTTTCTCCGATTTGAGGAATAGAAGAATTTTCTTCAGAAATAATATTATCTATTAAACTCGGTGGTAAAAATCTTGAAAAAGCTTTCTTTATTTTCTTTTCAGTTTCCTTCATTCTGGTTGAAATTATTGCTTTTCTGATAAGCGTTATGTATACGGAGCAAAAGAAATCAATACGTTCTCTTGTCCTCATGTTAAATGCCGTTTCTTTTGAACTGCCTATGTGAATTGTGCAGATTAGGTCTTCATTTTCATGCTTTTCTTTTTTTAATGGAAAGCACTCATAGCTTTTTATTCGATTTTCCTTTTTTTGTTCAATGTTGAATTCTGTCATTATTGACTGAGTGTTTTTCCAGTCATAGGAAAGCCTTGTGTTTATGCGTTCCTGAAAATCTGAATGTGCAATGTATTTAAATTCGTCAAATTCTTTTTGAGACAGAGATGCTGACTTTCTATATATTTCCAACAGCTTATTGTCATTGATTATGATTCCAAAAGCATCAAACTGGTATATGGTATACAGAACTTCTACCATAAGGTCAATGAGCCTGTAAATGTCTACCCCTTCCCGTGTAGCATAGTATGCGCCACGGATGACATATAATTCATACAGTTCTTTGTCAACTGCTCCAATTATTTTGCGTACTATTTCTTCTGTAGAAAGTCCCTCTTTTTTTTCGTCAGAAAGTTTTGTTTCCTTGTTTTCAAGAACTTTATGTATTTCCTTGATGAGTCCATCCATGTCATCAGGATTCATGCTATAATAGCTGTTTGTATTGCAGTTTGAAGTCCAGAATGAATATATGTTTGAATCTTCGGGAGTGCATATAATTGTTCTGATATCTTCAAGTTCAGATGTATTTTTTATTATCCTGCAAAGAGTGTAAGCATCAATTACCGGCAGATTTACGTATAGAAGGACACAGTCAGGTTCCCAGTTGTGAATTTGAGTAAGTGCCTGCAATCCATCTTGAGCTTCATGAACTTCAAATCCTGAATTTTCAAGTTTCTGCCGTAGTAGAGACCGTAATGTCAGGGAATCAAATGCAATAAGTATTTTACTCATTCAGCAACTCCTTAACCGCCTGAATTAAATTACCGCGCTGGAAATCTGATTTTACGATATATGCCTGTGCCCCAGAGTTTAAAAATGTTTCCTGCGCATCTTTGTCATATACACCTGAAACAATTATTACTGGAATATTATTGTACTGCTCCATCCTGCGAAGATTGTTCAAAAACATTTTTCCGTCCATTCTTGGCATTTTAATGTCAGTAACAATTGCATCAACATGCTTGCTTTTTAAAATTTCCAGAGCATCGATTCCATCTGTCGCAGATTCTACGATATATCCAGAGCTTTCGAATATTGCCTGTTCAATCTGTCTTGTTGTTGTTGAATCATCTATAATGAGTACTGTTCTGGTTTTCTTCTGATTTTTTGTATTGTATTTTTTTATATCGTAAGCAACCAGAGCTTTTAGCCTTTGCATGATATTCGGAATATTTAAAATAGGTATTATTTCATAGTTGTCATCAAAAACAATACCTTGAAGAGAATTCATTGTTTTTAATATTTCTGGCAGGGGGTTTACAATTACAGTCTCGTATTGTTCTACTTCATCAACAATTATTCCAATATGTGTTTCAAGAAATTCTACTACAATGATTGAAGTTTCAGTACTTGTACTAGTGGTATTTAAAATAGAAGAAAGATAATATACTGGAATAAGATGGTTCTGCAATTGTAAAAAAGTCTGTTCCTGTATTACTGTTTTTGTAATTGCCTGCGCATCAAGTATTTCATAGATATAGTTTGAAGGGATCATGAATTTCATGTTTCCTGATTTGATAAACAGCCCCTGTTGTGTCGCTAATGTAAGAGGAATTACCAGCTCAAATGAAGTTCCTTTACCGTATGTACTTGTAAGCCGTAGTTTTCCTTTAATGGTTTCTATGGCATTGCTTACAACGTCAAGGCCTACTCCTCTGCCTGAAAGCATTGATGCCTTTTCTTTTGTTGAAAATCCAGGCCGGAACAGATATTGCTGCAAGTCAGTATCTGAATAGTTTTCAATATTCTCCCTTTCTGCAGGGTAAAGTTCCATTGCCTTTGCCCTTACTGTGTCATACTGAATACCTCTTCCATCATCACTTATTATTATTTTTATATAGTTTGCAATGTGTGATGCATGGATTGAAATTGTTCCATTTGGAGACTTGCCTTCTGCTTCTCGCTCAATAATTGGCTCAATGCCGTGATCAATGCTGTTACGTATTATATGAAGGAAAATGTCTTTAAGCTGTTCAAGAATTACTTTATCAACAAGAAATAATGTTTGAGGAATGTCAAATTTTACATTTTTCTGTGATTTTATAGCTTCCTGTTCAATCTGTTTTTTTAAAGGAATAAGAATCATGTCAAGCGGAAGCATTCGAAGATTCAAAAGCTTGTGTTGTGTTTCAAGAATTGTATTTTCCATTGAAAACAATTCTTCCTGTACTTGGGTAGGAATGTGTTCAAGACTGTCTTCCATTATTTTTTTCAGCTGAAACTGTTTCATTATAATGGAATCAAAAGACTGGATCAGTGAATTTATCCTGCTTATTTCTATTCTTATCGATGTAATTTCATTCTGTTCTTCAAAAACTTCGTTAGTAAATTCTTTATTTTCTTTTTCTAAATCTTCTAGAGAAAAGAAAAGTCCATTTGATGCCTTTGAAAAAACTGCAAGAAGTTTTGAAATGTCGTATGCATCAGTTCCTTCCTTTTTTATGTGGGCAATCTGTTCTTTTATTATATCCGAAGCTATAAATGTAAGCTGTACTATATTGTCAGTCAGCTCATACTTTTCTTCAAGAAGTCCCTTGAATACATCTTCAATACCGTGAGCTGTTTCTTCTATTGTGTCATAGCCCATCATTCTAGCTGTACCCTTTATGGTATGAATGAAACGGAGTAGTTCCTGCAGCAAACTTTTTTCTTTTGGGGCATTTTTTAATTTGATTATGCAATCATTTATTCCGTTGAGGTTTTCAGTTGTTTCATACAAAAATCCGTCAATAAAGGATTCTTTTGAAAATTCCATAAAGGGTCTATGCTCCATTTATAAAATTATTGCATAACACAAGAAAATATTCTGGGCTAAAGCTTCCTGTGAATGCATTATAACACATATTATTCGATTTTACGTAAGAATTTAAAGTTTTGGCACAGGTGTTAAAAGTTTTTACGCTTTCGCTCTGCTTTCCGTTCTTTTTTTGAGTCATGCCCAACTCAAATATTGCCGGCCAAAAATCTTTGTTCAAGATAGTTGCTTTACCAAAAGCTTCTTCTGCCTGAATATTTTTATTGTCTTCAATGTATATAAGACCTTCAAAATAATACATGAATTCCATTGTATGCGGTGCAAAATAGTGTGCATGCAACATGCACCATGCTGCCGTGCAGTCATGTTTGTTCAGGCTCTTTGTAATGGCTTCATAAAGCTTCTCCATTTCATTGTCTAAATTCTGCCGAGTAGCTTTTTCTACTTGCCCAGCTAGAACAGGACTTCTGTATTCAATGTTTGTGACATCATGTTTTTTTTCCTGTTCATTGCCATCAATTTTTTTCAAGTAATATATGGAGCCTGTATGCTCCTTCTTTAGATGCAACTCTTCCGGATTGTCAATTGTTATAATTTCATTGATTGACAGAAACATTAGGCCTGAAGGCTTTAACATTGTAGTTAATTTTTTTAATATCTGTTTGCGTATTTCCTGATTAAAATAAATGAATACATTCCTTACGAATATAATATCCATAGTTTCTGGCATGAATTTTGGAGATGCCGTTGAAATGAGATTATAGTAAAAGGAGTCAATGTTTTTAAGAACATCTTCATTAATGATAAGCTCTTCATTCTGGTATGTTCCGATTGTATTTAAAAGAGAATGATATTTGCTGCCGTCAGACCTGAATGAATTGCGTTTGTAGACACCATTTTTTAGTGTCTGCAATGCCTGTGTGTCTATGTCTGATGCATGTATCTTTATGTCAATGTTACTGTGACGGGCAAGCGTATAAAGGGAAAGAGGTTCTTCTCCAGAAGAACATGCTGCGCTCCAGATAGAAATTGTTTTACCTGTATTCTGCGGAAAATATACAAGTTTTAAGAAATCAAACTGCCGTTCTTCCCTAAAAAAATAGGTTTCATTAATTGCGGCTTCATTGATAATCAGACTGAATTCTTTCTGCGATGTCTGAAGATGAGAATAATACTCTTCTTCTGTCATGCTACATTCTTTTATACGCTGCAAGATAAAATCTTTCATTGAGCGCTTGTGAGCAATATTTATTGTGAGGCCACTTCTTGATTCTATTGTCTTGTATATTTCTTCAAGATAATTCATCTGCCAATTACGTTCTCTATGAATCCTGCAATCTTATCAAGAGGAAGGACAGTACATGCCCCCCCTTCATCTATGGCAGCCTTAGGCATTCCGAACACAACGCAGGAACTTTCATCTTCTGCTATTGTAAAGCCGCCGGAATTTTTTACGGCTACACATCCTTCAGCTCCGTCTTTTCCCATTCCCGTCAGAATGACAGCCAGTGTTTTTTCTTTATATATAGACGCAACGCTTAAAAACATTTTGTCTACAGCAGGCTTTAAAAAATGTATAGGCTCACTGTCATCAAGTACAAGTGTTATTTTGTCATGGGAATTGCGCATTACCAGATGCTTGTTTGCAGGGGCAATGTAAGCATGTCCGTTTTGTGGCTCAATTCCTGTTCTGGCAAGTTCCACTGGTATGTCTGTTGTTTCATTGAGCCACTTTGTAAACTGTTCATCAAAAAAAGAATCAATGTGCTGAGTAATAAGTATTGGTACAGGAAAATCTTTTTTAAGTTTTGAAAGAACTGTCTGAATTGCTGCAGGTCCCCCTGTCGAAGCTCCAATTATCAGAATGTCATATTTATTATGCTGATAGTGGGGAAAATCCTGATTATGAAATTTTATGGAACTCGATTTAGAATTTTTTTCTTCCTTGTGCTTTTTTGCAATAAGGAATACCCTGTCATAGAAGTTTTTTAACATGGAAGCATTCATGCCCGAAATATTCGGCTTTTGGATGATGTCCAAGGCTCCAGCTTCAAGACACTTATACATTATGTCTGCAGAATCTTCTGTAGAAAAAACTATTATTGCAGGGGATGAGTTTTCCAATATCTGTGAAGTTGCTTCTATGCCGTTCATGACGGGCATGTTTATGTCCATTATGATTAAATCTGGTGACAAACGGCGGTTTTCAACTATTGCACGGAGCCCGTTGTCAGCTTCTCCAACAACATTAAATCGAGGATCTTCTTTAAAAAACTGATTGAGAACCTTTCTTACAAGGACTGAATCATCAACTATAAGTACTGAAATCATTTTTATTATTCCACTTGTTAAAGAATGTCTGTATATCTATAAGGTATTGAACCTTTGAAGATAGAAAACGAATTGCAATAATGCCAGAGTCCATAAGAGGATGCAGCATTATTCTTGGCAGCGTAGAAAATTCCCTGAGCTGTATGTTTTCAAGCTTGATTTTACAGCCTGTAGAAATTATATTATAGTGTCTGGATTTTATGAAAAGCCTTGTTGCATCATCTGTAGGTGTCTGGATGCTGAATAATTCACGTATAACAGTATCTAATGATAGGGCTGGAATGGATTTGTCATTAAACTCTGTAGTAATAATGCGTTCCTGCGGTATGAGAATGTCAAAGACATAAAAATTTATGCATGCAAACCATTCAGCTGTTCTCAAGATCCACCTTCACCTTGCTTATGATGGATTCAATGTCCAGAATTGGAATGATGGAGTCATTTAAATTTATAGCACCGGAAAAGAAGCTTACATCAGTTTTGTCTGGAAAATCCTGAATAGTTACATTCATGGAATTTTGAAACTCCTTGACATCTGTAATCTGGAAAGCAACATCACTTTTGTTTTTTAAGATAAGGAAAAGATTTTTCAATTGCTCGCCTTGTCCTTGTAAGAGTGAAAAATCAATGACGGCCATAGGCTTGCTGTTGCAGTTTACAATTCCCTTGACATATTGCGGTGCAAACGGAATCGGAAAGATTGAATTGTTACGCAGAATTTGCTTTACATCCATTGAATTTACGGCATAATCCCTTGTGCCTGCTGAAAAAACAAGCCATGCTTGTGAGGAAGTGTTGTCATTTTCTCCTAATAGAGCATCTATATCATTGTTACTTACAATGTCTTCAAAAAGGGAGTCACCCATAAATCAAGTATAAACCATTATAGACAGTCCCGCAAGAAAAAACCGAGTGGTTATGAATACAATGTGGGAGAAATTGAAAATGTCATCTGGTGCAATCTGGCTTATTGCTAGCTTGATATTCTCTTAAAAAGTTTCGCTCTTTAACAAGAAGTTCAAAGCTGGCAAATTGGTCAAGACAGTTTAAGAAAATAATATATCCAAATTTAGTGTTTTGAATTTGACATTTTACCTTTTTCAAGTTATATTTGAATTGTAGTTGACAGGTTCAGCTATCGTGCGTTTGAGCTGAAGGAACGAGATAGGATTTGCGTTGTTTCAGTTAGCAGTATAAGGGTTATGCATTTACCAAGCGCCTATCTTAGGCTACCTTAGTTGAGTGGCTGACAGAAAATGCTTACTTTGGATAAAGCCTTGCAATCTGCAGGGCTTTTTTCGTTTCAGGAGCAACAAGTGCAAAATTCATATTATTGCGAACTTAAAGACATAGCTGATGCATTTGAAAAACTTCTGGATGTTGAATACATTTATACCTTAAAAAGTAAATCATCAGAAACCGGCACAAAAGAACTTCACATCAGATTTGTTCGAGAACATCTATATCATCTTTCCGGTCTTCAGCACTTTGATGATGTAGTTAAATTAAAGCTTTTCAGAGAACATAAACGTAGTTCTAAAGATTTCTTTTATGATCTGAAACTCGGCTACCTGACAACAGCAGATATTAAAAATTCAAAATCATATACGATCGATAAACAGAAAAGACTGTATTATCTGCTACAGCTAGAAAAGCTTTTGGATACTAACAAAAAAATCTATGATTTCGATGGAATAATCCACGGAAAAGACCACGACTTTAAATCCAAGATTAAGGCACCTTATCTTTTGAAAAACATAGAGACCGTTATGGATAACGTTTTCATTTTTCTTGATAAAGGTATATCTGAATCTATTTATTCTACCGTTTCTATTATATCTCCCAGAGACGATTACTCTCGTGGTCAACATGAAGAATGTATGTTAATCAAAAAGAAGTTCTTGAAAAAAAATACAATCGAAACTCTTTTTATTCATCCTTCCTACTTTAGAAAACATCTTGAGCTTGCAGAATTTGAACAGGATTATATAAATAAAACACCTGAATTAAAATCTATTCTTGAATCAATAAAAAATGATAGGGAAGAATAAAAATGCTGATTCAAACTTCTGTCCACAACATTTGACAATTACTCAGATGACGACAGTAGAATCGTCAAGGTAGGTGTAAACTATTCAAGTACTGAAAGCCAGCTTACAGAATGGATTATTGAATGATGAGAATAAGATCTTGAGAAAGTTTAG
This sequence comes from uncultured Treponema sp., assembly GCA_947167345.1. Classification (GTDB taxonomy): domain Bacteria; phylum Spirochaetota; class Spirochaetia; order Treponematales; family Treponemataceae; genus Treponema_D. Next base: position 8,977 of record CAMVHR010000014.1, on the reverse strand, counting down.
AATGTAAAATGAGACTGTGAAGTCCTTTCTGTAAATTCAGTAGGCTGCGGTAAAAAGTTTTAATGCAGGTATATCCCGCAAGCAGCTGACAGCTACTGTTTCTTTTTTTGAATATAAAATATTGCTGATTTTTTATCAAGAGTTAAACACTAAAGACAGCTTCCCTGCCGGGAAGTTGTCTTTTTTTTGATTAGTCAGGCAGGCGGTCTTCGTACATTATGCACATTTCACCGTAGTCCTGACCCCAGTTGTGAATCGGCTGAGTCCATTTTTTCGTTGCTTCAAAAGTTGCAAGATAAAGAGCCTTGAGCAGAGCCAGGTCGTTCGGAAATACGCTTCGCTGGCGGTTGAGCTTGCGGTAGCTGGAATTCAAGCTTTCGATGGCATTCGTGGTGTAGATGATTTTTCTGACATCTTTTGAGAACTTGAATATCGGCACGACCACATCCCAGTTTTCAATCCAGCGTTTCATGGAGTTCGGATATTTAGCGGACCATTTCTCGACAACACGGTCACGGGCCTTCTGTCCCTCATCTTCGGAAACAGCATTGTAAATAGTCTTCAGGTCAGCGGCGAAAGACTTCATGTCTTTTGATGCAACATATTTCAGAGTGTTGCGAACCATATGAACCATACAGCGCTGGTAATCAGTTTTCGGGAAGGCTGCAGAGATGGCCTCTTTGATGCCGGTAAGGCCGTCAGCGCAGATAATCATAACATCCTGCACTCCACGGTTCTTAAGCTCGTTCAGAGCGTTCAGCCAGAACTTGGCGCTCTCATTCTCTCCTATGGCGAGAGACAGTACTTCCTTGCGTCCGTCACAGGTAAGTCCAAGAATTACATAAGCGGCTTTTTTGACAATCATTCCGTTGTCTCTGACTGAATAGTGAATGGCATCGATGTAAATGACCGGATAAACATCATCTAGCGGACGGTTCTGCCATTCTTCAATCTGCGGAAGTATCTTGTCTGTGACATCGGATTTGTAACCATTCCGGTAATCATCATTGTCAGAACGCTCAGATTTTTCATAACCCAGGTGGTCTTCCATCTCAGCTCCCATCATTTCTTTGATGGTTCCGCCAAGCAGATCTTTCAGTGCTTCCTGAATATCCTGGGCTGATTGGATGTCGTATTCTGAAAGCAGATTTCTGATAATTTCTCTTTTGCCTTCTGTCATTACGACTTTATGTGGTGTTGTTTTTTCTTTTGCCATAAGTAGGCTCCTGTGTTTATTTTACCACATCGCCTACTTTTTAGGAATTTACAGAAAGACTTTCTCAGTCTCAGGACAGCCCCATTGCTTTAAATTATTTTGATCTGGCGTCTTAATAATGGAATACCAAAAAGTCGTAATTCCTTCATAAGGGGAAGATAGTTTTTTTTGAAATATTCTTGTTTCTCACGAGGAATACCTTTTTTAAATTTCTTTGTTTTTGAAGCCCATATCAATAAATAATAACAGTCCATATCTGATAAAGAAGGTGTCTTTAAGTACGTTCTTATGGATTCAAAAATACCTTTCCATCCATGAGAATAATCTCCAAATAAGTCTCGCCCTGTTGCTTTCCAGTACTTATATGAAAGAAAGTAAGGAATGATTAATTCTGCGATAAAATCAGAAATACACTTAGAATCTTTTAACTTTAGAGCAATATCAATTTCCGTACTTAAACATAAAGCACCATCTTTGTTTACATGATCATAAGTCACGCAATTATCGATATCATAACAAACAGGTTGTATTGTTGGATAATTGTTTGACATCACAATCTTTAACAAGGGTGCCTCATGTATTTCGAAATTATTTCTTCTAGCATCAATTATAAAACGTCCTTCAAATTCAACAGAGCTTGGTTTTAACGCTATTGAGACTTCGGGAAACTTAGTTTTTATATAATTGATACTATTTTCGATTACATTTTCCATGGTTTAGGACCTGTTTCATAATTTCTCAAAGAATCTGAATTATTGATTTCTTTTATTAGAGGAAAACGGTCTCCAAATTGTTCCCTTAAAATAACAGACGCTCGATGTTCAGAATCATTTGAAACAGCAGAGTTTAAGTCATCTTTGAACTGCTTGATTTTCTTTAATACAGAATCTATGTCGTCTTTATCTTCCCAAAGATTTTCATATGGAGCCACAGTTTTTTTGATATATCGGTAAAAATTTAATTCTGAATATATTGCATCAACAGTCTTTTGTAGAGATATGGCGTCATCATCATCGTTTACATGGTGTTTAACTGCCAGAATTGTAAGCTCAATACTAGCCATATTAATATTTTTATAATCACGCCAAGCTTTTAAGTATTTTACAATTCTGGTCGTTTGTTCATTTTTTCTATTTTCAAAGAACCAGTCCTTAAAATCTTTTGAATCACTTGTTTGCCATTCATTTGCTTTTTTATTCGCCAAAAGAGCGTGAGAATCTTTCATGATGTAAACTGGAATATCAACATGGTAATCATTGCGATAAACAACTCTGACACAGCTTGTTTTATCTTCGCAACCATCTTTTGTCTGACCATCAAGGGCATCCATAAGAGTTTTATGAATTTCTTTTGGCGTTGGCCAGGTATCTGTATCAGAAGGATTTATGTGCTCTAAATACAAACCGTCATCAATATCGACTTCATTATCATCAATGGGTTGTAATGCAGTATTAATAGAGAATGATCCCTGTATACGGAATTTTGGCTGATTTATTTTAAGTTCATTTTTGAAATAATTTCGAATGACATTTCTTATAGCATTGCGGCTCTTTATAATAGAGTCTTTCTTACTGTCAGAGATAGTAATTTTTGAACAGAAATCAATAAAAGTTGTATGTAAACTCAATTAATTTTCCTCCTTAAAAAAATCTGTCAGTGCAACTTTCTTGTTGTTGTAATCCTGATGACTTAATTCCATTAATTTTGCTAATGAATGTTTATCAGCACTATCAAGTTTTAATGTTGAACAATCGTTTGTGAGAGAGCCGCATTCAATTCTTTCATATTTACTTAAATATGATGATTTTGAACGATGAAGAATTTTAATAATGTAATCTGTTCCTATTGAATTGACTTTCATTGGAAGTGAAATAATATTTGCTTTCCATTTCAATAAACCAGACTTTTTAGATTTTGTATCTACAGATTCTTTTATACTGGAATTAGGATTTCCTATAGATAAAATACTTATATCATCAAAAGCTTTTCCTTCTCCGACAAAACAAGTTAAGGCTTCAATTAATCCAATAAGTGAGGGATTATTCTGCCATAATCCACCGTCAACAAGACCTTGATAGTTTTCAAAGTGGTGCAACGGGAAAAATGTTGGTGCAGCAGATGTTGCCAAAGCGACATCAACAAGTTTGCATTCATCATCACGATTCTGAGAACCATTGTTATTTGTTTTGAATACTAGTGGAGCACATGTTGCAGCATTTATTGCTGGAATGCATACATGAGTCTCACAATCCTTAATCTTTTTACTTCCAAAAAACTCGTAGAGTCCTTCTCTTAATTGTTTATTGGAATATTTATTCGAAAATAGCCCAATTTTATTACGTCTTATTAATGGAAAAATTCGATTGGCATATCTCGTATAGAAATCTCCTATTTCTGATGCATGACAGCCAGTAGCTAACGCAAGGGCAATAATTCCACCTGTCGAAGTTCCTGTTATCAAATTAAAATGAGAAGATAAAGGTTCTCCATTGAAAAAATCTTTTTCAATGTTGCTTAAGATACCAGCAGAGTAAAGTCCGAGAATTCCACCTCCGTCAATTGAAAGGATATGGAAAGTTTTTTTATTTTCTGTGCTCATAAGGCACACCTCCTGATGGGGCAAACGGAGGATTGACTTGAAATGGCAAATTTATTAAAATTTGGTCATTGTTTTGAAAAGCAATCTCCGTTTCTTTTATGGATTACTAATTCATACGAAATAGTTGAGTAAAGCACTAAAGAAGTACCAGTTCTTTAGTGTTTTTTTTATTTTCCCCTCTAAAGAAAATATAATCATAACAATTATAAAAAGCAAGTAAAAACACAAATAAAATGTGAATTTTTCACATTTTAAAATTGATATTTTCCTTGAGACGTGCTATATTAATATCAGGGAATAAAATTTACGGGAGGTCTATATGTTGACTCGCTTTACCGTTGGTAATTTCTGTTCTTTTGATAAAAATCAAACATTGTCCCTTATATCTGGTTCTATACAGAATAAAAAAGAAAGATTGTTTAAAACAAAAGATTTTAAGTTATTGAAGTTTGCCTCTATCTTTGGTGCAAATGCTTCAGGTAAATCCAATTTCATAAAAGCTATGGAATATGCTCAAACAGTTGTAATGGTTGGAATGGAACATCCTTTATTAGAGGCAAAGAGATATAGTTATAATCGTTTGAGTCCAAAAAACAAAGACAAAACTTCTTATTTTGAATTTGAAATTTGTATTGACGATGAGATTTATGCATATGGTTTCGAAATACTTATTTTCCAGAAAAGAGTATGCGAAGAGTGGCTTATAAAATTAGGTAAGAATAATAAAGATATTCCAATTTTTACTAGAAATATAGACAACAAACAAATTTATTTTAATCCAGAATATTTGACCGAAAAGAATGCAGAAAGAATGAAAGTTTATATGGATGATTTTAAGTCTGTATCAAAAAAATTATTTCTTTCTGAAATTGTTTCTAATAAGGAAGAACTTTACAGAAGTAATCCTAAGTTAATTATCCTTAGAAAATTATTTGCTTGGATTGTTAGATTAAATATTTCTTATCCTGATACATCTATATCTGGTTATGATTGTTTCTCTCAAAAAAACATTGACGAATTATTTAATGCATTAAGTTCATTTAAAACAGGTATTTCTAAAATTATTCCATGCGAAATATCTAAAGAACAAGCGTTAGATAAACTTAACTCTGAATTCCGTAAAGAAATAGAAGAGTCGATTATTCGTGCTTGTCCACCAGAATGTGATAAAAATGACAAGGATTGCGATCAATGTGGTTTTAGGATGAATTGTAATGGTCGTCTAATATTTGTTACATTCAGAGACAGAACTCCTGTATTTACAGAAATTACATTTGAGCATTTCAATGTTCCTGGAGTTTATTTCTCTCTTGCAGAAGAATCAGATGGAACTCAACGTTTATTGGATTTGTTATCAGTTTTATTTATACAAAAAGAAAATTCAGTTTTTGTTATTGATGAAATTGATAGAAGTTTACATCCTCAATTAACAATGCAGTTTATTAAGTCATTCTTAAAATTAGCAGAAAATAAGAATATTCAATTGATTATCACAACACATGAAAGTCATTTATTAAATCTTAAATTATTAAGACAGGATGAAATTTTCTTTGTTGAAGCCGGTCATAGTGGAGAAAGTATTCTTTATCCATTTGATAAATTCAAGGAACGGTTTGACAAAAAAATTGAAGATGCATATTTAGATGGTAGATATGGAGCAGTTCCTTTGTTTGATTCCATATATACACCTTTTGATTCAGAATCAAAGGAGTAATAATGAGAATTAATCAACCATATGGAGTCCGTTATGAATATGAAGAGTTTTCTGAAGAACCTACGAAACGTTATTTTATAGCTTGCGAAGGGAAAAAGACAGAATACAAATATTTCAAGGGAATCATGGATAATAAGGTTGAAATTAAAATCAATCCCTTAATTGAAATAATTCCTATTAATCATGACCCTAACACTGGATCAAATCCTCTTCATATTTATCAAGAAGCAATTGAAGCTATAAAAACTGCTCCCAACTATCTTGATGGTGATGATTTATGCATAATCGTTGATAGAGATAGAAGCAGTTTTTCGGAAGCACAATATACTCAACTCTTACAGGCAGATACAAACAAGGAAATACGTTTTTGTGTTTCTAATCCTTGTTTTGAGTTCTGGCTGTTATTACATTTTTCTGATTGTTCAGAGTATTCACAAAATGAGATTTTTGAAAATGCTAAAGATGGAAACAGAACTTATATTGAAAAATGTTTAATGGCAAAATTGGGTGGAAGTTATAATAAAGCCAGAATACATTTTGAAAATAATTTTAAAGATAAAATTCGAATAGCAATATTAAATTCAAAATTGTATGAAACTTCTTTAACTGAATTAAAGGACAAGATTGGAACAAATATTGGTTTACTTATCGAAGAAATGTTAGATAAGGAGTCAGATTCGCAATAAAAATTTCAACAGTGTCACTTAGTGCCACTGTTGTGTTTTAAGGTGTATTAATGTATTACCTTCCGAAATCGGAGGACGCCACTAAAAAAGTCCCTATAAAATTCAAAGTATGACAAAAAAATAAGTAGCCTAAATATAATAAACGAGACTGTGAAGTCCTTTCTGTAAATTCAGTAGGCTGCGGTAAAAAGTTTTAATGCAGGTATATCCCGCAAGCAGCTGACAGCTACTGTTTCTTTTTTTGAATATAAAATATTGCTGATTTTTTATCAAGAGTTAAACACTAAAGACAGCTTCCCTGCCGGGAAGTTGTCTTTTTTTTGATTAGTCAGGCAGGCGGTCTTCGTACATTATGCACATTTCACCGTAGTCCTGACCCCAGTTGTGAATCGGCTGAGTCCATTTTTTCGTTGCTTCAAAAGTTGCAAGATAAAGAGCCTTGAGCAGAGCCAGGTCGTTCGGAAATACGCTTCGCTGGCGGTTGAGCTTGCGGTAGCTGGAATTCAAGCTTTCGATGGCATTCGTGGTGTAGATGATTTTTCTGACATCTTTTGAGAACTTGAATATCGGCACGACCACATCCCAGTTTTCAATCCAGCGTTTCATGGAGTTCGGATATTTAGCGGACCATTTCTCGACAACACGGTCACGGGCCTTCTGTCCCTCATCTTCGGAAACAGCATTGTAAATAGTCTTCAGGTCAGCGGCGAAAGACTTCATGTCTTTTGATGCAACATATTTCAGAGTGTTGCGAACCATATGAACCATACAGCGCTGGTAATCAGTTTTCGGGAAGGCTGCAGAGATGGCCTCTTTGATGCCGGTAAGGCCGTCAGCGCAGATAATCATAACATCCTGCACTCCACGGTTCTTAAGCTCGTTCAGAGCGTTCAGCCAGAACTTGGCGCTCTCATTCTCTCCTATGGCGAGAGACAGTACTTCCTTGCGTCCGTCACAGGTAAGTCCAAGAATTACATAAGCGGCTTTTTTGACAATCATTCCGTTGTCTCTGACTGAATAGTGAATGGCATCGATGTAAATGACCGGATAAACATCATCTAGCGGACGGTTCTGCCATTCTTCAATCTGCGGAAGTATCTTGTCTGTGACATCGGATTTGTAACCATTCCGGTAATCATCATTGTCAGAACGCTCAGATTTTTCATAACCCAGGTGGTCTTCCATCTCAGCTCCCATCATTTCTTTGATGGTTCCGCCAAGCAGATCTTTCAGTGCTTCCTGAATATCCTGGGCTGATTGGATGTCGTATTCTGAAAGCAGATTTCTGATAATTTCTCTTTTGCCTTCTGTCATTACGACTTTATGTGGTGTTGTTTTTTCTTTTGCCATAAGTAGGCTCCTGTGTTTATTTTACCACATCGCCTACTTTTTAGGAATTTACAGAAAGACTTTCTCAGTCTCTTATATTTCCATGATTTTATAAATATTTTTTTGCAAGTTCTGATGTTAAATCAATTCCATTTTCATCTACGATTTCATCCCAATAGTAGATGTTTGAAAAATGTATGCGACTCCATTTTTCGTATAAATCAGATATTGTATTTGCTATTACTAACCCATGAAGATTTTTACCAGTGTCGAATACTTCATGTTCATAATATACAATTTTTCCATTTCTCTTATCAACGCAAAAAGCATCTCCGTTTTTAAATTTGAATAGTGGATACCAATTCAAAATATCTTGCTTTATAGAATATTCATCTAAATCGGCATTATAACTTTCATTCATAATTTCAATTAAATCTGCATGCTCTTTTAGTAAAGAATTGTAAGGTACAAAATGTATTTCGCCTACATAATTATCTTCATTATCAAACCAGCATAAAGAGAACTTTTCATAATGTTCATAAATATATTTTATTTGAATTGTAAGTTCAAATCCTAAAAGGGAATTAACTATATTATTACCGTATGTTTCTTCTTGTTCTGTAATAATATAGTTTTTTCTTACGTAGTCTTTTATATCTGTGAAAAAATTAGTCATAAATTCTCCTTTATTATCTATGATATTGATGAATGGGTAAATTGTTTAATCCATATTCATCCATCATTTTTCCTGCAAATTGGAAAATATCTTTTGCTGTTGCATTTGGATTGTTATCAATAAATTCAATCCACTTTTGATTCCATTTACCCTTGCCATGTATTAGATTCATATGAGCACCTCCTTTACCGCCAGAAATCGTTACTGTGAATTTATCAACATCAATTCCTCTTGAATTAATAAAATCTGCATATTTCTTACTTTTCCCACGAAAAGCTGGTATAATGTGATGATCTTGAAAATATTTTGGAGAAGGCAAGAGTTTGGTAACATTTGCATCATTTTGTAAAGTTTTTTTTATCTGTTTTGCTATACTACCAGTTTGTAAAATACCAGAACCCGCTTCAAGATAATTTCCTGATTGAATTCCTTCGTATGAAGTTAATATTCCTGATGTTATATTGGCAGAGGTTTCTATAGTTCTTAAAGCTTTTATAGCGTTTCCTGCACCACCTGGAACAAAAGGTATTGCTATTGCTGCGGCATCTGCTACTACACCAAGTGCATCTATTGTTGCCGCAGTTACGTTTCCTTCTCTTATATCAGAGACAAGAGATATAACTCCTGTTGCTAAAGAAAATGCATCCCATACGGTGTCTGCAAATTCTCCATCTGGGTCAGTGTATTTAATAGGATTATTATTTGCATAGTTATACAAACGGAGGTTTGTACCACTACTGGCTATCAAAGAACAAAA